>JAVCCJ010000046.1 GCA_030765585.1 Candidatus Zapsychrus exili
ATATTATTAATCTGCTTTAAAAATATGGCATCACTCATTTGATGTGGGATAAAGACAAGTATCCAGAATGGGATTTATCATTTCTTAATTTAACTGAAGTTGTTTCATCTGGGTCTATTTCGCTTTATAAATTTAATTATTGATATGAAACTTAGCATAGTTGTTCCAGCGTATAATGAGTCAAAAAATTTAAAGTTGTTAATTCCACAGCTTGATACAACTTTGTCAACTCTTAATCAGGAGTATGAAATTATTATTGTCGACAACGCTTCAATTGATGATACACAGGAGACATTATCTATATTAAAGAGTAGGTTTCCAAGAATAGTTGGCATATTTGAAGAAAAAAAAAGATTCGGAAATGCAATACTTGCTGGATTAGGGCACGCACGAGGAGAAGTTATTGGGTATATTCATGCTGACAACCAAATGGAAGCAATGGATATTGTGCATATATATCAAAAGCTTTGCCAAGAGAATTTAGATTTATGTAAGGCAACGCGAATGGATAGGCATGATGGAGTTGTAAGATGGATTATAAGCAAGGTGTATAATTTTCTATTTCGCATAATGTTTAATGTTCGTTTGCTTGATATCAACGGAAGCCCAAAGCTTTTTACTAGAAAATTTTTTGAACAAGCAAATATATCTTCTCGCGACTGGTTTATTGATCCTGAAATTATTATTAAAGCAGGTAGAATGCGTGTTCTTATGGGAGAAGTTGAGATACATACTAATCCGCGCGAGTACGGCTCATCTCAAGTTAGGGCAGTAACTGTTTTAGAATTTTTAAAGAATATGTTTCATTATTGGAGGAATGGCTAATATGAAAAATTTTTGGAAAAATCGAAGAGTGCTTATTACTGGGGCAAATGGATTTTTAGCAGGCTGGCTATCAAAAGATCTTATAGATCGTGGAGCTCAGCTTTGTGCTTTAATATATCAAAAAAATCCAGTATCTATATTTGAAACCAAAAAGCTTGCCAAGGATTCAAATGTTATTTATGGCGATATACTTGATTTTAATTCAATGAAAAAGATGCTCAAAGACCATAATATTCAAACAATATTTCATCTTGGTGCCCAAGCAATCTGCAAAATAGCGCTTGATGATCCAACAAGCACGCTTGATGCTAATATTCGAGGTACAATTAACGTGCTCGAAGCAGTACGCGTTACAAATCCTAGAATTCAGGTTGTTGTTGCTTCATCTGATAAGGCTTACGGAATTCATCGCAAGCTTCCATATAAAGAAACATATCCTCGTCATGGTGAATTTCCTTACGAAGTATCAAAAAGCTGTGCAGATCTTATCAGTCAGATGTATTATAATACATATTCTCTTCCAGTCTGCGTTGTCAGGAGTGGAAATCTATATGGCGGAGGGGATTCTCATTTTTCGCGAATTTTTCCTAAAACAATTCATCGCATATCGCGGAATTTACGCCCAAATCTTATAAATAATAGTATACGAGACTATCTTTATGTGCAAGATGCTGCAGATGCGTATCGGATGATTGCCGAACAAATGAATAAGGGTATAATTGGTGAAACTTTTAATACTGGACACAATAAGCCAGTGCCTGTTTCTCGTGTTTTGAATTTAATTGCAAGAACAATGGGAAAACCACACTTAAAGCCAATTCATTCAAAAAAATCTACAGCAGAGATTCCAAGCCAGTATCTTTCTATTGCTAAGATTAAAAAAATGATTGGATGGAAGCCAGAAATATCTCTAGAAGAAGGCACAAAAAGAACAGTGGATTGGTATTCTGATTTTTTTAAGTCAAATAATGTTAAGCTTTCTGATTAATATATTATGAAAAAAGATTTTAGAGGCAAGAATATTGTAATTACAGGAGCTAGTGGTTTTATTGGTTCAAAATTATCAAAAGAACTTATTAAATTAGGTGCTAATGTTCATGCTTTAATTGATCAAAATTCTTCAATGCACAGGATTAAAGATATTCAAGAAAATATTATCATCCACAAGATAAAAAAATGGGATCAAGGGGCACTTGAAAAACTATTTAACAATATAAACCCAAATATTATATTTCATTTGCGTGCAGCTATTAATCCTGCTTCTGGGCAAGAGGCACAGAAAAATTTTTTTTTGCAAGTGAATTTTAAACAAACAAAAGAATTAGTAAATGCATCGTTTAAGTTTAATTTAGAATCATTTGTTAATACTGGTACTATTGCAGAATATGGAGCAACTTCTACACCATTTAAAGAAAACAAAAAAGCTGAGCCAATATCAGAATATGGAGAAACTAAGCTAGCGGCAACTAAATGGATTCAATCATTTAGCCAAAAGTCTAATTTTCCAGCAGTTCTTATTCGTTCATCAGTTGTCTATGGCCCAGGACAAACACCTTATTCATATTTAGTCCCTAATGTTATAATGTCTTGCTTAAAAGGAGAAGATTTTCATATTCCATCATCTGGCTTGCAGACGCGAGACCCTTTATTTGTAGATGATGATGTTCAAGGATTAATTGCGGCCGCAGTCTCACCAAAAGCAAAATCGGAAATTATTAATCTTGGACTAGGTAAAGAATATACAGTTGTTGGCATTGCACGTATTGTAAATAATCAGTTTGGCAATCCAATTAATATTACAACTGGGTCTAAAATTGATAGGCCTGGAGAAAATAAAAATTACTGGCA
>JAVCCJ010000058.1 GCA_030765585.1 Candidatus Zapsychrus exili
ACCTATTTTCTCTGCTGATTGGGCTACTTCATCTATTTTTGCTATACATGGATTTGCGTTTGGCTCAATTATATAAACCTTTCCTTCAGATGTCACTCTTATATCAAAGCGTAAATAGCTTTTAACATTAAGTGCTCTATACGCACGTTTACATATATCCTTAATTTCGTCAAAAACCCCATCAGCTAATTTTGAAGCATAAACACTTTTGATACCCCACTTGTCCCGATAGTTATCATCCCATTTAGCCTTATAAGTTGCAATACGAGAATCTTCTGGGAGCTCCCCAAACTTCATTTCTCTTGGAGGCAACACAGTAAGCTTCTTATTTCCCATAACAGTAATATACAGCTCTCTTCCTTCGATATATTCTTCAGCTATCGCATCCATATTCATATTTTCATGTATAAACTTTACTCTTTGTAAAAATGCATCTTCAGTCTCGACTATAGATGCCTGAGAAATTCCACGAGAAGCTTCTTCACATAATGGCTTTATTATAAGAGGCAATTTTAATTTCTTTGGTAACCAAAGTCTTCTTCCTCTATAAAAAGCATAAAAATTAGGAATTTTTATCTTATGGAAACTTAATATTTTTTTTGTCAAACCCTTATTATTACAAACAAAAATGTTTTCTGAAGTTGCTCCGGTGTAAGGAATTTCCAGCATCTCTAAAAGCGCTGCTACATTCTTTTCAAAATAAGACCTATCATTAAATACTTCAGCTAAATTAAAAATTACATCAGGCCTATTTTCTTTTATTTCTTCGAACAAAGGATTAATTGTATTACATATACCCAAAAGACTTATCTCATAGCCATTGCTCTTAAGAGCATCATATACATCATTTTCCGTATACATATTATCAGAATCAGCAAACTCTTCTTTATAATCATAGCCACGTGGCTTGTTATATGGACTGCTAAAAAGCATCAGAACTTTAAGTTTTTTACGCATCAATTTTACCTTTTTTCTTTTTCTTATCCCCTCTAAAACTTCCTGTATACAAATAATTCATAATCAAAGCAGATGTATACACCGACAAGTTCATCGCAATTACAAAATCATCTTGCACTGAAACAAGATTTAATTCTTTACTTCTTTTTTGTATATCTTTTAAAAAGTCATTTATTACATATTTTTTCTCTCCTGAATATTTTGAAACACTATTTAATACGCTTGTTCTATATTTCCTTATAACATCCCTTGCTTTTATACTTTTCTTATTCTCTTTTGTTTGATCTGCAAAATTCTTTCTTAAAAAATCATCATGGAAATCTGGAAATTCTTCCTCCCAAGAATGTCTCTTGCGCTTATAATGATTCTTTAATGTTGAACGTAGAGTTGATAAACTCCAATACTTATTGCTACTTTTAACCATGGTCTCTTTTTCACTTAGCTCATCCATCAGGGAATCAACGTATTTTATTTTTTTTAAAGCACCCCATCCCTTATAATGCATTCTCCAATCTAAATGAGGAGTAAGCCAAACAGCAAAAGTTTCAACAAAATCCTCATCAGGATGATATTGCGCATAGTAGCCATCTAAGTGTTGTACATAATTTTTACTATACGGTCTATATTTGTACGTGTCCTTATATTCTTTATCTGACGGACCAAAAAGTCTTTGCCATATTTTTCTTTTATGGAGCTTATATGCATGAGAAATAGCATGACCTGCTTCATGTCTTAAAAGTTTCATGCACCATTGTTTTATTCCGCCTTCTACTTCTAACATAAACTTCTTCTCAAGCTTCATAAGAGATGGATGTGCCAAATAAAATGGAATACCTATGCATGTTTCACCCTCTGGAGTCAGCCATTCATCCGCCAAATAACATTTTGGCCTAAAAGATATGCCCTTATTTTCCAGTTCTTTATATAATTCATCTATACATTCCTCTAGCCACGTACCTTCTATTCTTATTGGAAGATCGCATATGCGAAGATCTAACAATTCTTCTTCTAATATTATATCTAAATTAATTTTATTTTTTTTTGCTTTTAAAATCATTTTACTTTTTCTTTTAAAACCTTTTTATAATCACCTGTCCTATTACAGACAATACCGTAATCGCAATAAAATGTTCCAAATTTTGACATAAATTTAATAGCACAACTTGCATTTTCAACAACTAAATCATATTTTTCTAGCTTTAAATATATTTAAGGAAAAGAATAATAATTGATTTCTTATTCGTAATTAATTAAATCAAAAAATAATATCAGGAAGGAATTTAATTTTTTTTAGTATAAATAACTTTCTAACTGAGACCAGGTCTTTTTACCGACAATACCATCGCTTTTAAGCCCATGATCACTTTGAAAATCTTTTATAGCCTGCTTAGTTTGTGTTCCGATATTTCCGTCTATTGTTCCATAATAATATCCTGCATTTTGCAATGCTTTTTGAATATCTTTAAGACTAGCCGTAACAAGAACAATGCCTTTCTTTGTTGGCTCTTTCTTGAAGCTTTCGTAAGAAGTCGATACCTCTACAACTGTTGGTTTTTCAATAGAAACTTTATCTTTTTTAGGTAACTCTTCTTTTTTGCTAACACCAGCTTTAACTCTAAGTTCTTCAACAATATCTTTCAACTCATCTATTTCTCTATCTTTCTCTTGAAGCTCACCTTCTATCGCAACAATCCTTCTCTGTATCTTAGGCAAATAATAAACGCTCTCCGCATTTTGCTGTGTAGTAGTAAAGCAACCCGAAAAAGACAACACAATGATAAAACATAAAAATAATCTCAAAAACACCCATACCTCCTCTATTCTAAATCTTTGACTTTCATAAGCTCAATTAAAATTTTTTCTATTATATTTGGATACCTTTTGTGAAACATTTCTATACCTTCTTTTTCTTCATCAAGTATTTCTATAACATATTCAAAACCAGGTCTTATAACAGGGACACCTCCGAGTTTTATTTTTTCTTTAGTGCCTAAGACATTTAAAGTTCCTATATATGTAATTTTATTTGGTGTAACCTTAAAACCTACATCAATAAGCTCTGTGGCCATTGTTGATCCAATAGGAATCGAAATAGATGAAATGCTATATTCTCCTACTGGAAGCTCTACATAAAAATATCCAGGCTTAACGGTTTTTACATCCCAAGGGAATGGTGTCTCTTTTTCTTTATCTCCCCCTATGTAAAGTTGAAATCTTTTTTTTTCATCTTCTGTATTTTGAAAAAGCAACTTAACAAAACTCGCTTTTAATACTCCTTGAAAATTAGTCTTACCAAAAACAATTCCTCTTTGTTCTTTGTATTCCTCTATTTTTTCATCTTTGACATTTTCAAGTTCAGCGGAAGCTTGCACCTCTTCCTTATCTAGTTTAATGTTTTTTTGATCTTCTTCAATTATAGATTCCTGAACAACTTTATAGGCAGGAGTTGTTTTATTCAAAGAAGCGCAACCAGATATAAATACAAGTACAACTAAGAATATTAGAGTTCTTTTCATAATTATAAAAATTAAATTTATCTTAATAGAAAGATATATATTATTAGGATTTAGCTAAAAAATAGAAATATTAAATTTTAAGCTTATTTAGCTTAACAAATAAGAGGGTGTTTTTGCAAGCAAATTAAATAAAAAAATGGCGTAAGGTTTATCAAGCCTTACGCCATTCATAAGTAAACGCGCTTAAAGCGCATCTACTCAAGTCAGAATCGCTGACTTTTTGGGGGAGAAGATATTCTTTTTCCAGAAAATCTGTATATTTAAAGT
Organism: Candidatus Zapsychrus exili; assembly: GCA_030765585.1. Taxonomy (GTDB): domain Bacteria; phylum Omnitrophota; class Gorgyraeia; order Zapsychrales; family Zapsychraceae; genus Zapsychrus; species Zapsychrus exili. Next base: position 3,741 of record JAVCCJ010000058.1, read on the forward strand.
GTGCTGAAAGCTCACATTTAAAACCACTCTATTGTGTGTCATATAGAAATCCCCTACGCAACGTAAATTAACTCTTTCTATTTGCTTTTTTGTATCAAATGACTTTGTTATATATATTTGAGGTGTATCCGTTTGTCCCTCTATCTTCTTTGTTTCAGATACATTGTATAAAAACCCCTTACGAACATGAGTAATGCACTCTTTATCTTCCATTTTCTGGATTATAGAAAGCTCTTTTGTTCCTTTTTCATAATTTTTCTTTTTTCTAAATATTACTCTTTTCATCTCTTTATCCCCTGTGTTTATTATCTCTTTATAGTAAAAGTATATCATCTGTCACTCCCCTAACAAGACGATACGGCGTATAATAGGAAACCGCTTTCTTTATAAAGTCTCCGACGATAAACTAAAGAGTTGGATATAAAGCTTAAATAAAAAGATTCTATTTTAAACTAACAAAAGGTAAGAATTTGGGACATCTAGACTAGCTTTTAGAAGGATTCTGACCTCTTTTTCTCCTAAAATGAAGAGGTACTCGAGGTTCTTCTTTGGCAAGAAGCCTCTTTATATTAGCTTTATGTCGTATTACTACAAATACGCAAAAAGCAACACCAAGCAATTCTATTTGAAAAGGCTGGTCTGTTAAAAGCATGTAGATTGGCAGAGATATAGCAGCTATTATTGAAGAAAATGACACAAATCTCGTAATAAGAAAGATTGTTATCCAGGTAAGCAATGTAAGTCCCAAAACAGGCCTTATTGTTGAAACTTTTATCGTAAGACCTATAAGTACTCCTAAACTTGTAGCAACGCCTTTTCCGCCCTTAAATTGAAGAAAACATGTCCAATTGTGACCAATTACAACAAATATAGCCGCTATTATGCGCATAATTACCTGAGGAATGCCTAAAATATCGGGAATAAGAGCAACAACAAATACGCCCTTAAATATGTCCAGCAAAAGAACAATTGAACCTGGCCCTTTCCCTAGCACTCTAAAAACATTTGTTGCTCCTATGTTACCAGAGCCATGCTGACGTATATCGATATTTTTATACATTTTGCCAAAAATATACGCACTAGGAATAGAACCTATTAAATAGCTTAAAATTATATTAAAGACAATCACAATCTTCCTCCAGCGTTAATCAATTTAATGCCCTTTCTAATATAATCAATTCCAGATATAACTATAAAAAACAACATAACATACCAAACTACAAAAGAAAAAGACCATTGAAGTAATATGCTTATAATAGCCAATATTTCTACAAATGTTGTTGCCTTGCCCCAAATTGTTGGCTCAACCTCTAATCTGCCATTTACCACATAAAGTATCATTGCTCCAAGTATGAGTATTATGTCTCTGCTTATTACTGCAATCACAACCCAACCAGGAAATCTTATAACATCAGCCCAAAAATTACCTTTATAGAAAAGACATACAAAAGCGCTTATCAAAAGAAATTTATCTGCTAAAGGATCTAAAATTGCTCCTGCTTTTGTCTTTTGGTTTCTTGTTCTTGCAATATATCCATCAAAGACATCCGAAATTACTGCAAATAAGAAAACTCCCAACGACACAAAACGTAAAAAATCATTTTGTTTAGAATAATAAAGAACAGTTCCTATAAAAATAGGCACTGCAATAATTCTTGCAATTGTAATTTTATTAGCAAAATTTAATGACACTAATCCTCCACCCATTCCAATCTAACACCTGTATCTGGGCAAATCTCTAAATGAGAAGCATAACGCTTACCTGTAGCCGGAGAATACTTAAAACGTAACACTTGTCCATCTTTAGAATTTGTAATTGACTCTATCGCAGATTTTGCCTGCTCATCGTTTCTGACATCGCTTGCTATTTTTCTTAATTCTTCATCATCTACTACGTCTCCCTTTAACGCTTCTGCTACAGACAAAAGAGCAGTCGAGACATCTTCTGCTGTTTCTTCATCACTTCTATTTATAATGGATGTTTTATTATTTTTTACAGAAGCTGTTTGGCATCCGATAAAACAAAAAATAATAAGGAAGAAAAAAAATGCTTTTTTCATAGAATGTTTCAATGAAGTGTTTTTATTCTATTAGGTGGCCAGTAGATAAATTCAGCACAGCCAACAATATTTTTAATAGGAACAAATCCCCAATACCTGCTATCATGACTTGATGCACTATTATCTCCTAAAACAAACACGTATCCTTCTGGTACCATCACTTTATTTCTTGCTAAGCCGTATTGACCTCGGTTGTAATAATATATATCTTTTATTTTTGAATTTAATATAAGCTCACCGTCAATATATATATCACCATTTCTTATTTCAACAGTTTCGTTTTCAAACGCTATCAATCTTTTTATGAAGTCTTTCTTTGGGTCATCAGGAAATTCAAATACAATTATATCGCCTCTTTTCGGCTCTGAAAATCCTAAGATACGCTTTCTTGTGATAGGGATATTCGGTCCATATCTGAGCTTATTAACCATAAGCCTGTCTCCCTCAATCAAAATTGTGCGCATTGATCCGCTTGGTATTTTAAAAGCCTGAATAAAAAACGTACGAATAAACATAGCTAGCACAAATGCTATTAAAATAGACTCCGCCCATTCACGTATTGCTGGTTTATTTTTTTCTATCCAATTTCTCATATTTAAATTATAAATTAAAGTCCACGTTTTACAAACAAACTTTATTTTTTGTTTAAAGTTTAAGTGCTGCTGAAAAAGCTTCCTGCGGTATTTCAACATTACCTATTTGTTTTAATTTTTTCTTACCTTCTTTTTGTTTTTCCCATAGCTTTCTTTTTCTCGTAATATCTCCACCATAACATTTAGCTGTTACGTTTTTGCCAACTGACTTTACTCTAGCACTTGATATAATGCGACCGTCGCATGTTGCTTGTATTCGTATTTCAAATAATTGTTGTGGAATAAGCTCTTTAAGCTTTGTAACTAATGCTAATCCCTTTTCGTATGCATTATCTTTATGTATTAAAAAAGAAAACGCATCACAAACCTTATCATTAATTAAGATATCAAGCTTGGATATCTTAGTTGGTAAATATCCTTTAAATTTATAATCTATAGAACCATATCCGCGAGTTATTGATTTTACCGTATCATTAAAATCAACGATAACCTCAGAAAGCGGAATATCAAAAATGATTTTCATTCTATCTGACACATATTCACTTGATACAAATATCCCTCTTTTTCTTTTACTTAATTCCATTACTCCATCCATATGCTCGACAGGAGTGAATATTGATACGGTCAGATACGGCTCTTTGGCTTCTTTTATAATAGAACCATCTGGCAGTTCTGCAGGATTTTCTAAATCTATAATTTCGCCATCTTTTTTCTCTATCTGAAACCGAACATTAGGCGTAGTTAGAATAAGATTTAAATCATATTCTCTCTGCAAACGTTCTTGCACTATATCCATATGAAGCAAACCTAAAAAGCCACACCTAAAACCATTACCAAAAGATTGGGATGTCTCTGGTTCAAAAACAAAACTAGGATCACTCAAACGTAATTTATCAATTGCTTCTCTTAAGTCCATAAAATCTTTTGTATTAACAGGATAAACTCCGCAAAATACAAGAGGATTTAAACGCCTATATCCTTCTAGCGGCGCGTGACAAGGCCTTGCGCTTTCGGTAATAGTATCTCCGACTCTAATTTCTTTTGGTTCATGAATATTGCATGTTATGTATCCTACTTCTCCAGCTGTCAGCTGTTTTACTTTAATTGCTTCAGGAGCAAAAATACCAATCTCTTCGACATTATGCTCTTTATTCATATGCATCATTTTTATTCGAGTATTTCCTTTTATCGTACCATTAACAATACGAACATAAACTATAATACCTTTATATATATCATATTTCATATCAAAAATAAGGGCGGAAAGTGGCTCATTGTCATCACCTTCTGGATACGGCATAAACTTTACAACTTTTTCAAATAATTCTTTTATTCCAATGCCTTCCTTTGCAGATACGCATTGTATATCTTGGTCATCAAAATTTAACATCTCCATCAATTGAAGCTTGGCATGATCTAAATCAATAGTCGATATATCAATTTTATTTAAAACAGGTAAGATTTCTAAATTATTATCAATTGCTAAATAAAAATTAGCAACTGTTTGTGACTCTACTCCCTGAGAAGAATCTACAACCAACAAAGCACCCTCACAAGCTCTTAAAGACTTTTCTACCTCATAAGAAAAGTCAACATGACCTGGAGTATCAATCAAATTAAATAAATATTCTTTGCCATCATCAGCTTTATATTTAAGACGAACAGCAGAAGCTTTAATGGTAATACCGCGCTCACGCTCTAAATCCATATCATCTAAAAGTTGATTCTTAAATTTTCTCTCATCAATTGCTCCTGCAAAAAGCAAAAACCTATCAGCCAAAGTAGACTTGCCATGATCAATATGGGCAATTATAGAAAAGTTTCTAATTAATTTTTTATCCATTTTATTAAAAAAATAAGATAGAGATTACCTCTACTCTCTACCCTCTATTTTTATCCTCTATATTTATTGATTAATGTATCCAAGCATCTTATTAACTACTTCTTCAATAGATAAATCCGTAGAATCTATAACAATCGCATCTTCTGCTTTTTTTAAAGCTCCAACTTCTCTTGTTAAATCTTTATTATCACGATCCTTAACTTCTTCTAAAAGCTTTACAGGATCTACCTGATTTTGCTTTGCTTGCCACTCTTTGAATCGTCTTTTAGCTCGTTCGTCAACATTGCCATCAAGATAAAACTTTTTAAATGCATTTGGAAAAACAACTGTTGTTACATCACGACCTTCAACAACAACGCTTTTTGTATTCCCAATATCTTTCTGCAAAGAAACCATAACTTCACGAACTTTAGGAACACGTGCAATATAAAATGTATTATTTGTGACCTCTAAAGTTCTTATCTCCTGAGTTACGTCTTCTCTATCTAAAAATACTTTAGATGACTGACCTCCACCCTCTAAATCAATTTTAGTATTGTTAGCCAATTTAGCTAAATCTTCTTCGTTTTCTAAATTAACTCCAAGACGTAGAGCTTTAAGCGTAATTGCCCTATACATTGCACCAGTATCTAAATATGAAAACCCTAAAAGATCTGCCAGCCTCTTTGCAACCGTACTTTTTCCAGCACCTGCAGGACCATCAATAGCAATAACTTTTATATTTTTACAATTATCCTTGTTGCAATGCATCTCTTTTTTCTTTTGCTCTAGTAAAATATTCGGTTACTTTTTTTTGATTACGACTAATAATAGCTGCTCTAAAATCAGAAAGCGATTTAACAAGCTCATCGAGGGATTTTATAACATTCTTGTCATTAGATAAACAAATATCATTCCACATCTGTGGAGATGATGCTGCAACTCTAGTTGTATCGCGAAGCCCACTTGACGCATATTGTAAGAATTCCTTAGGTACTGTGTTTATCAAGCCAGAAGCAACCAAATGAGGCAAATGACTAATATAAGAAAGAATTGTATCATGCTCGTCAGGAGGCAAATATTTAACTTTTGCTCCAATTTTAGTCCATAAAGACTTAACTCTTTCCTTCGCACCTTTATTTGTTTTATCAACAGGAGTCATTATACACAAGGAGTCGTTGTATAAGTCTGCTGTAGCATAATCTACTCCTTTTTTCTCAGAACCTACTATGGGATGAGATCCGACAAAACAATTAGTAGATGTTAATAATTTATCAGATGCAGCTACTATACTTGCTTTTACAGATCCAATATCAGTTACAATACAGTTTCTTTTAATATAAGGATTCACTGCTGACATTAATTTTATGATAGATTCAACAGGAGCCGCTAAAACAACTAGGTCTGCATTATTCACTGCTTTTTTAACATCTAGATAACCTACATCAATTGCTTTTTTCTTTATTGCAGTTACTATTGTTGATTGTTTTTTAGATAAGCCTACTACTTCTTTTGCCAATTTGTTCTTTTTTATAGCCATTCCCAATGAACCGCCCATCAATCCAACACCAACAATTGTGACCTTCCTAAACAAGCGAGTGTTTAAAATCATATTATGCCTTTATCTTTCTGCCCACAGAGTTTGCGACTTTTTCTAACTCTTCCATAAGGCTTGTAAAATTCTCAGGTAGAAGCGATTGTTGTCCATCACTCATCGCCTCTTCTGGATTAGGATGAACTTCTATCATCAAGCCATCACACCCAGCAGCTACAGCAGCTTTTGCAACGCCAGGTACTATTCCCCACTTTCCTGTTCCATGGCTTGGATCAGCTATAACAGGCAAATGAGACAATTGTTTAACAACAGGTATTGCATTTATATCAAAAGTATTTCTTGTGGCTGTTTCAAAAGTTCTAATTCCACGCTCACATAAAATTACATCAAAATTTCCATTTGATAAAATATATTCTGCTGACATAAGCCATTCTTTTATTGTTGCAGATGGCCCTCTCTTAAGCATTACAGGTTTTTTCGTTTTTCCTATTTCATTAAGAAGAGAAAAATTTTGCATATTACGCGCACCTATTTGCAATATATCAATATATTTTGACACAAGCTCAACATGACGAGGGTCCACAACTTCACTTATTGTTGCCATACCAAATTCTTTTCCTACATCATATAAATACTTCAAGCCTTCTTCTCCAAGACCCTGAAAGTCATATGGAGATGTTCTTGGTTTAAACGCTCCCCCACGAAGTATATTAGATCCTGCCTTTTTAGAGTTCTCAGCAATTGAACGAAGCAGTTCAAAACTTTCCACAGAACAAGGTCCAGACATTACAACAATCTCTTTTCCTCCAATTTTAATATCATCATTAATTTTAACTATAGTGTCTTCTTTTTTAAACTCTCTTGATACAAGCTTATACGGTGCTAAAACTGGTATTACTTGCTCTACTCCAGGGTAGACTTCTAAAGGAGTTACTCTAAGAACATCTTCAGGACCTATAAAACCTATAACTGTTCTTTCAGCTCCGCGAGATATATTTGCTTTAAGACCCAAATTTTCGGTCTTCTCAACTATATGGGCTATTTGATCTTCTGTTGCATCAGGGCTTAATACCACTATCATAATATTTCCTCCAAAGATTTAATAAATCTTCTATTTTCTTTTTCTTTTCCAATTGAAACACGAATGAATCCTTTCATCTTCCAAAATTTCATATCGCGAACAATAACACCTTTCTTGAGTAACTTTTCAACTACCAAAGATGAATCTTGTTTTGTATCTATAGGTATAAAGTTAGTAGGTGTTTCTATAAAACTTAAATTTAATCTTTTTAAATTCTTATAAAGAAACTTCCTTTGACATTCAATTTCTTTCAATATTTTCCCATAATACTTTTTATCTTTTAAAACTGCTATTGAAGCCGCTTGTGCAATTGAGTTAATATTAAACGGTTCTCGAATCCGATTTAAAAGACCAATAAGCTCACTATTTGCTATTCCGTATCCTATGCGAAGTCCGGCTAGTCCATATAGCTTAGAGAAAGTTCTTGTAACGATAACATTTTTGTTTTTCTTTAAAAGTACTATTGAATCTGGATAATCAGCTGATTTTACATATTCAAAATATGCTTCATCTAAAAATACAAGAATATCCCGACGTACAGACCTTAAAAGAAAATCCAACTCTTTTTTATTTAAACATGCACCACTTGGATTGTCTGGATTACCTAAAAATATAATCTTAGTTTTTTTGGTAACCGCATTCTTTATTTGCTTAACGTCATATTTAAAATCTTTTAACTTAACCGCCTTTACTTTTGCTCCTTCAATTTTAGATGCAATTTCGTACACTAAAAATGACGGATCAGCTATAATTACTTCATCACCTGCATTAACAAAACTACGTATGACAAGAATGATTATCTCGTCAGATCCATTACCAAATATAAGTTGATCTTCTTTTACTTTTAAATGTTTAGCTACTGCTTTTCTTAAATAAAAACATCCACCATCTGGATAGCGATTAACGCTTAAAGATGCCTTCTTCATGGCATCTAAAACCATCTTAGATGGTCCATAAGAATTCTCATTAGACGCCAATTTTATTATGTCCTTTATTTTATATTCTCTCTGGACTTCCTCAATTGGCTTACCAGGAACATAAGGCTTAGCAGAAAGTATTGTTTTTTTAACTGTTTTTCTCATTTTTTATTCTGACATTGGATAAGAACCAACAACTTTTAAATATTTACACATTACTTCAAGTTGTTCTAAAGCTTTTTTTACGTTTTCATCCTCTCTATGACCTTTAAAATCTACAAAAAAGTAATAATCCCAAGCTCGTTTTTTCGAAGGTCTAGATTCTATTTTTGTTAAATTAATTCCATTATTACTAAAAGGCATAAGCATATCATGCAAAGCCCCTACTTTATCTTTTATAGAAAACAAGATAGATGTCTTGTCGTCACCTGTAGTAGGAACATCTTGTTTAGATATTATAAAAAATCTAGTCCTATTATGAGCTACGTCTTGAATATTAGCTTTTATTATAGGTACTTCATAAACACGCGCTGCCATACTTGATGCAATAGCGGCTGAATAACGCTGCTTTGCAACCTTTTGTGCTGCCTCTGTTGTCGATGCAACCCAAATCTGACCCACATCTGGCATATTAGTGCTAAGCCAATTTCTGCATTGCCCAAATACTTGTGGATTTGAATATATAGTTTTAATATCTTTTAAGTTTTCTTTAGACAAAAGATTATGTTCAATCTTTAAAGTAGTTTGTGCACAAATTTTAAGCTCAGAATCTACCAACAAATCAAATGTGTGTGTTACAGCTCCTTCAACAGAATTCTCAATAGGCACAACACCATAATCACATTCGCCATGTTCAACCTTTTGAAATACCTCTAAAATACTACTGCATGATCCATAGCTTACTTGTGAGCCAAACTTTTTGTTAGCTGCCATATGAGTAAACGACCCTTCTGTGCCTAAATATGCTATTTGCAATTGTTTCTCTAAAGACAATGATCCTGACATAATCTCTCTATAAACAGCCTCCAAGGCATCATCTCCTATGGGGCCATTATTTAATGCCTTTACACCATCTAAAACTTCTTTTTCTCTATTAGGCGCATAAATACTCTTATTGTTTTCTATCTTATCTTTTCCAATCGCAAGGCTTACGCCCGCGCGATCATTGATCAGTGAAACTATTTTCTTGTCTATTTCATTAATCTTTTTTCTTAATTCTTCTAGACTCATATATATCACTCCTTCTCTTCTTCGTTATTTTCTTCAACATTTTCTATAACATCGGATTCTTCTGCCTGCTTTTCTTCTGTTTGCTCAGTCGCTTTTTCTATTTCTTCAATTCTTGATTCCTCGTCTTTTGGTTCTTCAATATTTGTCAAATCTTTTTCTTCTTCTGGCAGAAGATCAGAAAATTCTTCTAATTTTGGCAAATCTTCTAATGACTTAAGTCCAAAATATTCCAAAAACTGTCTTGTAGTTCCATAAAGATACGGCTTACCTGGTACATCTTTACGACCAACAATTTTAATAAGCTCTTTATCTAATAAATTTACAACAACTCCATCAGAATTAACGCTTCTTATATTCTCTATGTCAGATCTCGTAACAGGCTGCTTATATGAAATGATGGCTAAAGCTTCTAACGCTGGCTTTGACAATTTTTCTTTATGTTTCGTTTTATAAAAGTCTTTTATATAAGAAGCATAGCTCGAATTACTTAACATTTGATATCCGCCTGCTATTTCCACTATTGTCATTCCAGCATTTTTTTGTTCATATTCATCCTGCAATACTTTAATAGTTTTCTTTATCTCAGATGGAGTGACTGTCTTAATAACTTTCTTAAATTGATCTAAAGTTATAGATTTCTCGTTAACAAACATTAACGCTTCAATGGCACCTCTTACATAATTAGACTGTTGTTGATCTGTATTAGCAGCTGTGTTATCAATTGTTTGATTTTCCATTAAACTTATACCCTTTGTTTATAGATTTCGTTTAATAATTCTTCTGTTGTTTTAATATCTGGTCCTCTTTCAATTGCCTTTTTAATCATCGCATTAGCTTCTTGCTTCTTATACTGAAGCTGAATAAGAACATTAAGCGCTTCTTCTTGCCAATCTATTGAAACTGGACTTAAATCAGAGGCTAACTTTTCGTCGCGAATCAAACCAAAACGACCCACTTTACCTTGCAGCTTTGCAACTATTTCCTTTGCACGTTGCAAGCCTATTCCAGGCAATGTTTTTAAATAGCTAAAATCTTCTCTATCAATAGCGCGAGTTATTTCACTAATTGGTTTGTTCAACGCTTTGATTGCTGCTCTTGGACCTATGCCAGACACTTTAATAAATTGCAAAAAGAAATCTTTTTCAATTTCATTTATAAAGCCTATTAGAATAGGATTCCCGCTTGATTGATTAAGTTGAAAATAATGATAAACTATCAGTCCTATATTATTGTTTTCATCTAACGTCTCTTCTATCCTATTTAAAACAGAAGCTGATACAACGATTTCATAAAATAACCCCGAAACATCAACCACTACAGACTGTTCTTTTTTCTCAACAAGCTTACCCTTTATTTTAACTATCATATATTTCTACTCTCAATCTGTGCATAACCTAAAGCAAGCGCCAAAGCATCGCTTGCATCTAATGTAAGCTTTTCTTCATTAACTTTAAAATAGTTTGAGACAGCTCTTCTTGTCTGTATTTTAGTTGCACTACCATTTCCAAGAAGGGCTTTTCTAATTCTTTTTACGCTATATTCTACAAGCTCAATTTTTCTTTGTGCACATAGCAAGCAAACAGCGCCTCGAACATGCCCTAAAATACTTGCAGTCATAGGATGTTTATGGTGTGCATATAACTTTTCAAGGATAAGGACATCAGGATTGTGCTTAGAAAGTAACTCATTTAGAATTGTATAGACCTTATTAATTCGATTTTGAATTAAATCTTTTTGTTTAGGATTAATGGTCCCTACTTCAACTAGGCTAACGCCTGAAGGAATAGTTTCAATAAAACCATAACCGGTTGTTTTCATGCCCGGATCAATTCCTAATATTTTCATTTTTTATTCTTCAGCAAGTCTTTCCATTTCTTCATCAGAAATATCAAAATTTGCATAAACATTCTGCACGTCTTCTTGTTCTTCTAAAGATTCCATAAGCGCTAAAAGTTGTTTAGCGTCATTTCCAACAATTTTTACAATAGTGCTTGGCAACATTGTCATCTCAGCAGTTACCATTGGTATTTCTTTTGCCTTAATCGCATCTTTAACAGCCTCAAGAGTAGATATCTCGCATGTAATTTCATGTTGATCTCCATCTGAAGCTATATCTTCTGCTCCAGCATCAAGCGCGATTTCCATAAGTTCATCTTCGCCTACTTTGTCTTTTTCAATGGCAATAAAGCCTTTTTTTGCAAATAGAAACGATGTGCTTCCTGGACCAGCTAAACTTCCATTTTTCTTAGACAAAATATTTCTAATTTCAGCTGTTGTACGATTTTTATTATCAGTTAAACCTGTAATATACAGAGCAACTCCTCCTGGCCCATAAGCATCAAATGTAACCTCTTCATAAGTTACACCAGGAAGCTCTCCAGTACCTTTCTTAATAGCATTATCAATGTTATTAGAAGGCATGTTTATTAATCTCGCCCTATCCATAGCAGAACGTAACGCTGCATTTGTTTCTGGGTTTCCTCCACCAGATTTTGCTATAGCAGTAATTTCTCTAATCATTTTAGTAAAAGCCGCACCTCTTTTAGCATCAGTAGCAGCTTTCTTGTGTTTAATACTTGCCCATTTAGAATGACCTGACATTTTTAATCCTCCAATTTTCGTAGTGGCAACCCATATGATTACCAATTATTCTGGCGAATACAAAATTCGCCCCTACGGTTTTATTTATTAATTATAATAATAAAGCAAGACAATAAGCCGAGTTCTGTAAGTCTTCATAAAATTTTGCATTTAGTTTTTCCTTAATGCAAAATTATAGAAGACAGATGATCATTCCACTAACTTTAAAGATTGCTCTTTAAACTCTTGCAGCCTACCCGGAAATACAAACGAAGCGAGTAACTTCGTATTAATCGTTAAGATTAATTCTTCCCCTATTTGGCATTGCTCCATGTAGAGATTGCTCGTTTCACTCCTCATAATGAGGCATCGTCACTGTAGCTCTAATCCTACCCGTAAACGGATGTCCTGAAATTAACAGGATACATTACTCTTTGGAGCTCGGACTTTCCTCCTCAACGTACTTAAACGTCGAGGTAATCATCTCGTCTTGCTTTTTTTTCAAAGAATTTCTCGCTAAACTATCAGCTTCCTTATTTTTCTCTCTAGGAATATGAGTAATTTCTACTAATTTAAAATTTCCTAAAAGTGCCTTTAGCTTTCGAAAAAGAACAATTAACTTCTTATTTTTTATCTTATATTGACCAGTAACTTGTTTAGCCACCAATTCACTATCCGTATAAATCCTTAACTCTTCTGCCTTAAGAACAGCTGCTTCTTCTAAGGCACAAATTAAACTCGAATACTCAGCAATATTATTTGTAGCAAAACCTATTGGTTTAGATATCTCTTTTATAATATCATCACCTTTTTTTATAACAACACCAACGCCAGCCTCGCCCGGATTTCCGCTACAAGCTCCATCAACAAATATCGTAAGTTTATCGCTCAATCTTGATCCTCAAAATACAAAATCCTAGAACACATATCACATTCAACTATTGTATCAGCTATTTTAACCTCATTTATCGTTTGAGGCTTTAAATTCATATAACAACCTCCACAAACCTGACCATTAACAGAAACAACAGCAAGGCCTTCCTTATGTCTCAATATTCTCTCATATCTTAACAACGAATCTTTATCTATTTCAGGGACTATGACTTCTTTTTCAGCCTCAAGTTCAGAGACCTTGGATTTTATCTCTACAACATAATATTCGACTTCTTTTTTCTTATTTAAATAATTCTTCTCTTCTTGATCTACATTTTGCTTTTCTTTTTCAATTTCAACACTTGCTGCATCCGCCTCATCATATGATAGCAAAATATCCTCTTCAATTATAGACTTATCAGCTTTAATACTTTCTATCTCTGTAATTTTCGCTGTATACTCTTTGTTAGTTTTTATTTGCGAAAGCTGCGTATTCGATTTTGTTATCTCATCTTCTTTGCCTTGTAAATCTAACTCTTTCTGTTTGCGATGAAGTTGAATATTTTTAAACTTTTCCTCTAAATTTTTAAGAGTTTCTTTTTTAAGCTCAAATTGCTCTTTTAACTCTTCAATAAATGCAGGCTTTACTTCTAACTCTTTCTTAAAATTATAAATCTTTCCATCAATTTTTTGTAACTTTACTAACTTTTTAACTTGATCTTTTATAGAGATTTCAGACACTGTTAATAATCCTTTTTATATGAAGTTTTATTTTTATATTAAACTGGGCCCACAGGGACTCGAACCCCGGACCAATTGATTATGAGTCAACTGCTCTAACCGACTGAGCTATGGGCCCTAGAAAAACAACAAAATGTGCTAAAGAAGAGCAAATTTGAATTACAGCATAACATAACAATCTTTAACTTTCAACACATTTAAGGCTTCTTGAAAAAATATCAGAAACTCAAAAAAAATGACTGTTTTTGGCAAAAATAAAGCACAAAAAACAGTCATTTATTATAATATAATTTGTATATAAATATTACTATTAAAAGAACTCTACTTTTAAACATAGCTCTTTAAGCAACAAGAGAGCTAAATAATCTCATCTCCCTTAGCTGCCATATCTAAAAACTGCTTTACTCTGCGAGATCTTGTAGGATGACGCAATTTGCGAAGTGCCTTAGATTCAATTTGGCGAACACGTTCGCGAGTAACATTAAATTCGCTTCCTACTTCTTCAAGCGTACGAGTAGTACCATCATGGATACCAAAGCGTAATTCTAATATTCTACGCTCTCTATCTTCTAACGTATTTAAAACACTGGTAATTTCATCTTTAAGCATTGACTGCAAAGTAGCATTTGCAGGAGATACTGCCTTCTTATCCTCGATAAAATCTCCAAAATGAGTATCTCCTTCATCTCCAATAGGAGTCTGAAGAGAAATAGGAACTTGCGAGATTTTTAAAATCTCCTTAACCTTTCCTACTGGTATTCTCATTTGTTTAGCAATTTCTTGAGCTGTTGGTTCTCTACCGTATTCCTGAACAAAAAGACGTGAAACACGAATAATCTTGTTAATGGTTTCTGTCATATGGACAGGGATTCGTATAGTTCTTGCTTGATCAGCAATTGAACGAGTGATGGCTTGTCTAATCCACCAAGTTGCGTAAGTTGAAAACTTATATCCTCTTGCATATTCAAACTTTTCAACAGCACGAATAAGACCCATGTTTCCTTCCTGTATAAGATCCAAGAAAGAAAGGCCCCTATTTATATATTTCTTTGCAATACTAACAACCAATCGAAGATTAGCTTCAACCAACAATTTTTTTGCTTTGTTAAACTTTGATTGACGCACACGAATTACTCGCAATTGATCCTTAACAACAGCAACTGTTTGCCCCAACTCCTTAAGAAGCTTCGTTTTGTCCTTACGAAGTTGTACTACATCTATATTCTTCTTTTTAGACTTTAATGTTTTTTCAATCTTTTCAATCTTAGAAATTATTTTCTTAAGACCAGCTACACGACCTTCATTAAAAGCTGCAGTAAGCTTAAACTTTGCCAATATAACTGCTGACTTATCAGAACCAACTCTTGTATTGCTAACATCTCTTCTAATCTTATCAAGTTCATTAATAAGTTTCGGACGCCTTTCAAGCTCATCTTTTACAACATCTTCAACATTTATCTCTTCATTTAATACTCTACCTATCATTTTAAGCGCTTCTCTTCGAGCATAGGCGGTCTTATAAAGAGACTCTGCAAACTTAATTTCAGCTTCTTCAATTCTTTTAGCCAAACTTATTTCATTTTCTCTTGATAGTAGAGGAATTGACCCCATCTGCTTTAAATACATCTTAACAGGATCGTCTAATGGAATAAACTTGTCAGAATAAACATCATCTTCTTTGTTTTCTCCCCTTATACGTTTTATCTCTTGCTCTCTAGATTCCTTGTCTACTTTTTTAGACTCTCCAGCTTCTTCATCAGACTCTATTATTTTGATATCTTTTCCATCTAAGATATCAAAAACTTTATCGATTTCTTCTGACGATTCTGCAGTAGCAGAAAGAGCCTCGTTGACTTCGTCATAAGTAAGAAAACCTTTTTTCTTCCCTAGAACAAGTAGCTTATCGACATCTTTTTTTAATTCGTCTTTTTTAGTGACTTGTTTCATACATTCTCCCAATTTATTTCTTAATTAAAGTATTAAATTCTCTTGTTAACTCATCGAGCCTTGAAGTATTGCCAGCGCTTTCAGCTTCGCGAATCTTTTCTAATAGATCCTGTCTTTTTAATTTAACTTTATCGCTTTTAATACGGTTTACACAATCTCGATACATTTTTTCTTTATCGCCTATCATCATTTCGTCTTGATTCATTAGAGCAGAGATCATTTCTTGTGTGTTTTGATCATCATATTTGTTGATCAAACTTGCGAAACTTATCTTCTTACCCTTAGAATACAAATCATAAATCTCAGATATAACATTTCTTATTCTTACATCCTGAAAATCGTCTAAAGAGATATCATCTTTTATTCCTTTGATGTAGCTCTCCTCTTCTAACAATAATCTTAAAATATTTGTCTCGACCGCCCTTAAATTCTCATTCTTTTCTTTACTTTTTTGTTCTCTATTCTTAAAACCTACATCGTTGGGCGTTTTACTTATTTTCTTCAATTCTAATAATAAAGACGATTCAGGTACTCCTAAAATCTTACTAAGCTTACTCACGTAAGTTGAACGCACGACCTCATTATCAAACTTACTTATAGTTATAAGCATCTCTGATGAGATATGCGCCTTACCTTCAATTTCTTTTATATTATAACTTTCAGATAAAGTGTTTAACTTATAATCAAACAATTCTACTGCATTAGTTATCTGCTCTTTAAAAGAATCCGCTCCATATTTTCTTATAAAAGAATCAGGATCATCATTTTCGCTTAATTTCACTACCTTAACAAACATACCCTCTTCAACAAGCGCATCAAGACTACGCATCATAGCAGCTTGTCCGGCCTTATCTGTATCAAAAAGCATGACAACGTTTTTAGTATATCGTCTAATCAATCTAATTTGATCAGTTGTAAGCGCTGTTCCTAAAGAAGCTACAATATTGTTTATACCATTTTGATATGGCATAAGACAATCTAAATAGCCTTCAGTTATAATTACAGAATCTTGCTGACCTATAGCTTGTTTCGCCAAATGAAAACCATATAGATGATGCCCTTTTGTATAGACAATTGTTTCTGGCGAATTTATATATTTAGCTCCCTTTTCGTCGCTTTCTAAAGCCCTTGCACCAAACGCTCTGCAATGTCCTCTGGTATCAAAAATAGGAAAAATAATCCTGTTTCTGAACCTATCATAATATCCTTCTCTATTTTCCCTAGAGATAATTAATCCGGCCTTTTCTATAAGACCTAAAGTAATTCCTTTTTCTTTTAAATGTTCTAATAAACCATCCCAACTATCAGCAGCAAAACCTAATTTAAATTGTTTTACAGCATCTAAACTTATATCCCTATCTTTTAAATATGCTCTAACTTTCTCTATTTCCTTCGATTTGTCAGAAAGCAAAATTTTATGAAAATAATCAGCTGCTAAATCATTTACTTCAAAAATCTCTTGGCGAACATTACTGCTGCCCTGATCTTTTGAATAAGAATTTTCAGGAACAGAAATACCTACTTTTTTTGCTAATATTCTTATAGCCTCAGGAAAATCAATTCTTTCCTGTTGCATAACAAACGATACCGAATTGCCTCCTACGCCACAACCAAAACAATGAAAAATTTGTTTATCAGGATTCACAACAAAAGATGGTGTCTTTTCATTATGAAATGGACAATTAGTCTTAAAATTTCTACCAGCTCTTTTTAATGGAACATACGCTGATATAACTTCGACTATGTCGCTACGATCAATTACTCTTGCAACAATATCTTCAGGAATAAGACCCATTATCGCTTAAACCTCCTGTAGCCAGAACATTCTAAAATATCAAGTTTTTCTTTTTTTGTCACTTTGTCTAAAAGCAAATTAATACCTAAATTATCACTTGCTATATGACCTGCAATTATAACGTTTAAATATTCAGATTTAGCTTTCTTAAAATGCTCTTCTGATAAATGCATACATACAAGCGTTTTTATACCAAGTTGTGACATCCTTGGGAAAATATCCTTAGACCCTTCTGTGCCACCTGTCATATCGACAAAAACTTTCCCCGCCTTATCTTTAGGATTTCCTATAAGAATTTTTGGTCCAGCATTATTAAAAGCAGCTTCTTTATATTCTGGTTCTTTTAACAAAAAACTTACAACAGCTTTTAAAGTCATTGGCTTTGTTTTATCCATCATCTTTTGTAGGAAAGAAGCTACATGATTATCTGCTGGAGTATGGCAACACATAAAAGGCATTTTAAGAAGCCTTGCTACATCTGTGCTTCTTTGATGATTTGAACCATGCACTCTTCGCGAAACTTTATCAATTCTCTTATCCATTAAGTCCTTTGCAACATCAAGTTCAATACCTAAGTTAGACAACACATCTGTTTGCAGATTCATAACATCATAAAAACTAGCCCATGCCCGACCTTCAGGATGGTGTGCTAAAACCAAATCGACAGTCTTACCTTTTTGAGCAAGTCTGTCTGCCAAGAGTATCTCGCTTGGATCTATATCTATACCCACCAACACCCTCTTTATGTCTTTGGTCAAACTACCAAATAATATTCGAGTATCAGAATATGGATTAGTTAAACTTTCTTTGTCAAAGAACTTTTTTAAATTTGATTCTAAACTTTTATATTCTTTTTTCTTATTTAAAAGATATTTGTTTATCTGGTCTTTTTTTCTTAAATCTGTTTTTATGCCTTCATCAATACAAATCTTATAAATATCTTTTAATTTCAATCTCTAAATCCTTTATTAATTTCTATTTTGGATACACTACAACATCTATTGTTCTAAGCTCTTCTGGTTTCTCTGTCTGTTTTGGCGGAGTTTCTGCCATTACTTCAAAAACTTTTTCATTAACAATTTCCCCTGGCGTAACTTTACCAATAAACTTATCATAAGAAAATCTATAAATTGCAGGAGAAAAACCCTTTATAAAACGTCCGCTAAAAGAACCTTGTGCAGCGCCTGCCAAAAAAGATATATCTGACAACATAAAACCAACTATAACAATACTGCAAACAAGAATACCTCTTATTGAAGCAAAAAACAAGCTTCCGTACTTGCTTAAGACAGCAAAACCTTCTGGCCTTATAATAGATTTCCACCCGCTAGATAACAATAAAAACAAGAAATAAACCCAAAATATCAAGATTAAGAACGATATAATCTCAGGTGTAGCATCTGGAAAAAGAATACTACGCGTAATAATACTATAAAATTGTAAATAATAGTGTAATGATACCACTATTCCAAAGAAAATACCTAGGAGTTTAAAAAGCTCAATAGCAATATCACTCTTTTTTCCGACGTATATACACCGAAAAATGATGGCAACCATTAATAGGTCTACCCAGCTAAATTTCAACATATAATGTTCCTAATTTAGGGAAAGTTTATGTGTAGAGTGGTGAAAGTATAACACACGAAAAACCCGATGTCAAGGGAGCTTCTAGGGCTTTAAAAAAATACTTTAAAGCCCTAAATTATTGACAAATAGTAACTTATAGAAAAACCTCTACCATTACAGTTTATCTTGACAAGTGAGCTTTTAAATGTTATCTTTCATCGCATAGAAGTTAATCCTATTTATATTAAAATATTTTATAAAATAATTAGTATTAATAGACAAGGTTATGGAAGAAAGTATTTACACAGATAAAGAGTCTTATCAAGAAAAGTTTCAGAGAGCTCAAAGAGACCTAGCAGTTCTTTATGAAGTCAGCAACGCTATGCGAACGACTCTTGACCTTAATCATGTACTATATATCATTCTTACTGGCGTAACAGCTCATACTGGTCTAGGCTTTAATAGGGCTACATTATTTCTAGTTAATGAAAAAGATCAACATTTAGAGCCAAGGATGGCGATAGGTCCTGAATCAGGCGAAGATGCACAAAGAATCTGGTATAACATTCACGAGTACAATCATGGGCTTGATGACCTGATTAAAAAAGAAAAACTTAACGAAAATATAAACCAGTCAACACTATACAAATCTATCAAGCAATTAAAGATACCTCTCTCTGAGGACAATCTTCTATCAAAAGCATATCATTCAGGAGTTCCAACACACATAACTCAAGACCAAATTTATCAATACTCAAGCGATAGATTTTTACAAGTATTTCAAACAAATGCTCTTGTTATTATGCCTCTTAAAAGAAAAAACAAGGTAAACGGGCTTATTGTTGCTGACAACCTTTACACTCAAAAACCTATCTCTGAAGACGATCTTAAAATATTTGTTATGCTTGCAAACCAAGCTGGACTAGCCATTGAAAACTCAAGACTATACGAAATGACCATTCACAAAAGTCGGACTGACTCTTTGACATCATTATGGAACCATGGGTATTTTCAAGAAGAGCTTACTAAACAAATAGAGATACATAATAACAATAAAAATCAACTAAGCCTTCTTATGATAGATATGGATAACTTTAAGGGCTTAAATGATGAGTATGGACATCAATACGGAGATACCATACTAAAAGAAATTGCTATGATTTTAAAAGACTCTTCTAGGGATGATGATTTCGTCTGTAGGTATGGTGGTGAAGAATTCTCTATAATCTTGACACAAACAAACAAAGAACAAGGATATGCTATTTCTGAAAGAATTAGACGAAAAATAGAAAAAAAAGAGTTTAATAAACCAAACTCGGAAGAAAAACTTCATGTATCTGTTAGTATTGGACTATCTACTCTTCCCGATGATGCAAGCAACAAAGAAAATCTAATATCCAGATCAGATAAAGCAATGTATATCGCAAAATTTAGCGGAAAGAATCAGACAATTACAGCTTAAAATTTAGCCCCGTCAGAAAATAAAATTTATTCTATTTTCTGACGGGGCTCTCTCAATCTTTTGTGGATAGTAATACCCTATTTTAAACTCCTACTGCCACTTCTTCTTTCTTTCCCTGTTTTTTATCCTCAGAAAACTTAACAGAAACAATTCTGGAAATTCCTGTTTCTGGCATAGTAATTCCATACATAACATCAGAGATAGCTATTGTCTTTTTATTATGTGTTATCACTATAAACTGTGCTATTTTTGCAAAGTCTTTTAAAAGATAGCTAAACCTATCTACATTTGCCTCATCTAATGCAGCATCAATTTCATCAAGCACACAGAATGGGCTTGGATTAACCTTAAACACCCCAAAAATAAGTGCTATCGCTGTAAGAGTCTTTTCTCCACCAGAAAGCAAACTAATGCTTTGTGGTTTCTTCCCAGGAGGTCTTGCTACGATATCAATACCGGACTCCAAGACATTGTCTGGGTCGAGCAAGACCAACTGGGCTTCTCCTCCTCCAAAGAGCATTCTAAAATAAATTCTAAACTCTTCGCCAACCTTAGTGAATGTATCCATAAACATTCTTCTAGTTGAACGATTTATTTTGTTTATAGTACTCATCAATTGTGATTTCGCTTCTATCAAATCACTTTGTTGCTTCGTTAAAAATTCAAATCTCTCTTTTAATTCTTCATATTCTTCAATAGCAACTAAGTTAACACTTCCATAAGAATCACATCTTTTCTTAAGTTTTATAAGACCATTACTAGCTTCTTCTATGTCTATGTCGTCTTCTTCTAGCAAAAACTCGCAATTAAACACTTCTTCTTTTTTAACAGGCGCTTGTGTTTCTTCTTGTAGCTCCCCCTGTGATTCCAGTTGTGGACCCTCTAAAGGTCTTAGATGAGGTCCATATTCTGGTCCTAGTTCAGCATCGCTTACTTCTTTCAATTGCTTATCTTGAGCAGCAACCTCTTCCTGCGATTCTTCTCCCTTAGCTTCTTGCAAGACATCTAAAGCAACCTGCCTTTCTGACTCTTCTCTTTCTAATCTTTGCTGTTTAGCTTTTTCTAGAGCTTCATCAAAATCCATTTTATATGTCTGAACAAGACGATCTTTTATACTCTGAGACTTAAATGAAAATTCTTGTTCATTAAGCTCCTGACCATGTCTTTCTTGTTTTAGTTCATCTAATTTAGTTTCTAGTTCTTTCATTCTAGAACGAGAATTATTTATACTTCTTCCAACTTCTTCCTTTTGAATTTCTTGCTCAGATAAAACAACTCTTAAAGAGTCCTTCTTTATTTTTACTTCTTCGTTTTCAACGCTTAATTTTTCTATCTCTCTTCGATATTCTTCGTTCTTCGCACCATAACCTGAATACTCATCCTCTATTTTCTTTATTTCTTCAAGCCAACTATCTAAGGACTCCGAAAATGTTGTTTCATTATCTTGATTTACTCTCAATTTATCTCTTTGAGAGTTAAGCTCTGTTTCAAGCTGAGCAATAGACACCGTAACGTCTTCTTTTTCTTTCATCTTTTGATTAATAGATTCTTGCCCGCCCTTAATTGCATTCTGCCCTGAACCTATGTCTTGATTGACGGTATCAAGCTGATAATTTATTTCTTCTTCTTTCTTTCTTGTGCTAGAAAGAAGTTCTCTTACTTCTTCGGTTTCAGAATCAACTAACTCTAATTCTCCTGATAATTTATTAATTTCTTCTAATACATCTATTTTTTGAGATTCTAAAATTGAATAATCTTTTTCTTTATTCTGAAGATCCTCTATTATTCTTCTTAAGATATTCATTTCATCTTCAATTCGTGCCTTAAGATTCTCTGCTTGTGATAATAATTGAACTATTTCTCTTTCGATTTCTTCCATTTGAGAAGATATATTCTGAGGGTCTAGTTCAATAAACTTTGTTTCACAAATAACCTCAAATAAACCCGACAAATTACTAATCTCTTCTACTCTATAACTTAAGCTCTTTTTAAGAGTCTCGAATTTTTCGGAGCTGAGGGGCAAAACTTCTTTGACCTTACCAATAATCCCGGTATGATGCTCCAAAGGTGGTGCTTGCGTTATGAATCGCCCCTCAACTACTGGATCCGGCATGTCTTGATACTGGACATGCAGCTTCTCTATAAACTCTTTCTGCGACTTAAGAAAGAGTTTCTTTTTATCTAATGTATCAATTGATTCTTCTACCCTAGCTAAATCTTCTCTCAATCCATCTATTTGACTTCCCTTGTTTTCTTTTTCTAAATCTAACTCACCTACAACAATCTTTAATCCATTAATTTGACCTTCAACGCTTTCAAATTTTTCATTTATATCTCTTTTTTCATCTAAGACCTTTTGATTTTCTATTTCTAATCTCTTCTTTCTTGCTAAAGCACCCTGCATTTCTTTAATAACGTCAGTAAGCTCATTACGAAGGTTGACTTGTTTAGATGTTAAAACAAAAATTCTTTCTTCAGTTTCTTTTATTCTTGATCTTTCGCTCTCTATAGCTCTTTCTATTCTAGATAAATTATCTCTTTTATTAAAAAGTACACTCTCATCTTCCAAAATTTTTTCATTTAAGAAAATAGTATCTTGCCTTAACTCTTCAATCTTTGTTTGTTGATTTTTGCAGCGCTCTATTAGTTGCTCTTTTTGTTCCTCCAACTTCTCTGCGTTCTTAATCAAATTGTCAATACGCTCTTCATTAAACCCAATCTGCCTACTATTTAAATCAATTTGACTCTCAAGCTTTATATCCTCAGATCTAATATCACCTATTTTTTCATCAATCTCACCTAGATGATTAATTTCATTCGTCAAAGTCTCTGAAACTTCATCAATACCCAAATCAAATTGAGATTCTTTCTCTCTAATAGACGACAACCTTTCGCCTAAAGTGCTTTTTTGTCTTTGTATACCACCTAATTGATTCTTTGCTACTCTTAACTCAAGTGTCTTTAATTTCTCAAATTCACCTTTATATTTTCTTGCCTTATTAGCTTGACGCTCTATTGAACCTATTTGCCTTTTTACTTCAACAGCTATATCATTTATTCTAAGAAGATTGTTCTCAGTGTCCTTAAGCTTATTCAACGCTTCTCTCTTCTTTGCCTTATATCTTGTAATTCCAGAAGCTTCATCAAAAATCATTCGTCTTTCTTCTGGTTTAGCACTTACAACCAAATCAACTTTTCCTTGTTGAATCATAGAATATGCTTCAGCTCCAATTCCTGTACCCATTAAAAGCTGTTGTATGTCTTTAAGTCGCGCTGTTTTCTTATTAAGCAAATATTCGCTTTCGCCAGAACGATGCAGTCTTCTTGTAATAATTACTTCTTTCTCATCAATATCAAATGCGCCTGTCTTATTAGAGAAGTGCAAACTAACTTCAGCAAGATTAACGGGAGGCCTCTTATCAGTTCCACTGAATATTACATCTTCTCTTGCTGATGCTCTCAGCTCTTTTATGCTTTGTTCTCCTAATACCCAACGTATCGCATCAAAGACATTGCTTTTGCCGCATCCGTTAGGACCAACAACAGCTGTAATTCCAGATTCAAAATTAAGGACAGTCTTGTCAGCGAATGATTTGAATCCAAATATCTCTAATTTTCTAAGGTACATAAAATTCTCCTATTCCTGGTTGCTATCAAGCCAAGCATCTATTTTTTCTTTCTTAAATCTCCATTGACCAACAGTTTTAATGGCAGGGATCTTTCTCATCTTTACCCATTCGTAAATAGTTCTCCTCTTTACGCGTAGGTAATCAGCAACTTCGTCTATTGTCATTAGTTCTTGAAATTGCATTTCTGTGTTTCTTCTCCTCTGGTAAGTAAGCGTTAAGTTCTGACATTCAAGTTTCGCAACGTCGCAATAAACAATTTATTACATATCTTTACACTTGTCAACACTTTTGTCACTTTTTTTCTGTATTAGCCTAGATTAGACTATTATCGACTATTTACATCAACATCATATCGTTTAAATCACTTTAAATCAATTGTAATTCTTTGTTTTACATTTACTTACATTTATTACCATATATAGCTTATCTTTGCATATACTTACATAAAGTTACATATACTAACATATGATGACATATTATGACATTAAAATAACGCTTTTAGGTGAGAAATTGAATAAAGACAGTGTTTATTACGGGATTTATTAGTTACCTATATATTAAGGAAGGGACTGTTGAAGTTTTCTGTAGAGCTAAAATTGCTTATTGTACTTCTAAATTAAGAAAAAGCTTCCTATTGCCATAGTCCACAAGATAGACTACAGGATTATTGCAATTTTTTATCAAAAATTACAATCGCTTATTTATTTAAAGCTTCTTTGAATTTGCGCGTCAAAAGAGGAACGACTTGGAAGACATCTCCGACTATACCAAAAGTCGCAACACCAAATATAGGTGCATGAGGATCTTGATTGATTGCTATAATAATATCAGCAGACTGCATTCCAACTAAATGCTGAATTTGTCCTGATATTCCACAAGCAATATATATCTTAGGACAAACTGTCTTACCAGTTTGACCAACTTGATGAGAATATGGTATCCAACCCGCATCAACTGCAGCACGAGATGAACCAACAGCGCCACCTAAAACCTTAGCCAATTCTTCTATCATCGCAAAGTTTTCAGGAGCTTTTATTCCACGACCACCTGAGACAATAATATCGGCTTCAGTTAAGTTAACTGTTGAAGTCACTTCTTCTACGATATCTAAAATCTTTGTTCTAGATTTATAAAGACTTTTACTAAGCGTTTCTTCTATTATCTCACCCTTGCGAGTAGTATCTAATTCACTTTCTTTAAAAACTTTATGACGAACCGTTGCCATTTGTGGTCTATGATTCTTACTAAGAATCGTTGCCATAATGTTTCCACCAAAAGCAGGTCTAGTTTGAAGCAAAAATCTTTCTTTTTCATCAACATCTAAAGCAGTACGATCAGCAGTCAAACCAGTATGAAGTTTAACCGCAACACGCGATACAAGTGATCTACCAATAAAAGTAGCGCCACATAATAAAATTTCAGGCCTATATTTTCTGACCAAATTAACTAAAGCATTTGTATACGGCTCGTCGAGAAAATGTTCTAACTCGGGTGCGTCTATTAAATAAACCTTATCTGCTCCGCGATGAATCAATTCTTTCGCTTTATCTTTTACATCTTTTCCTAATAATACACAACAAAGTTCAGTCTTTAGTTTGTCAGCAAGCTCGCGACCTTTTCCTAATAGTTCATAAACAACAGGTTGAACAGCACCTCGCTTTTGTTCGCCAAATACCCAAACACCTTTATATTCTTCTAAGTGAGGAGTTTTAGACGCTTCTCTTTTAATTTCAATTGCATCGAAATTACAAGACTCTTCACAAGCGCTACATAAAGTACATTTATCATAATCAATAACTGCTTTTTTTGACACCATTGATATTGCTGCAAATGGACACGCCTTGACACAAAGTGAACAGCCGGTACATTTATTTTTTATAATTTTAATGCTCATTGTAATATTCTATCCTTTAATTCATTAACTAATTTTGTTGTGGCTTCTTCTGGTTCTGTTTCATAAATTTCGCCTCTTGGTCTTGCAGGTGGAGTGAAAACTTTAGAAACCCATGTCGGAGAACCTGTTAATCCTAAACGATCTTCTTCTGTATCTAAATCAATTGCATTAAGCGTTTTTATTTGTAATTTTTTAGCTGCCATACGTCCTTTTAGAGAAGGTATTCTTGGTTCATTTATTTCTTTTACAACCGTGATAAGACAAGGTAATGAAGTCTCAAGTATTTCAAAGCCTTCTTCTGTGCTTCTTTCAATAACTGCTGTTTTTTCTTTTACATCTTCTATTTTTTTAACATAAGTAGCTTGTGGAATGTCTAGCTGAGTTGCTATTCCAGGACCAACCTGAGCAGTATCTCCGTCGGAAGCCTGCTTTCCACAAATTATAATGTCGTATTCTCCAATTTTTTTAATAGCGGCCGCTAAAGTATAGCCTGTTGCAAGAGTATCTGACCCTGCAAAAGCTCTGTCACTTACAAGATAAGCCTCATCGCACCCCATAGATACTGCTTCTTTTAAAGCAGACTCTGCTTGAGGGGGTCCCATAGTAAGAACAGATACCTTTCCACCATGTTTTTCTTTCAAGCGTACGCCTTCTTCTATGGCATACATATCAAAAGGATTTATGACTGAATCAACCCCTTCACGAATCAACGTATTTGTTTCTGGATCAATTTTTACCTGAGTCGTATCAGGAACTTGTTTTATACATACAATTATATTCATTGTTTCTACTCCAAATTATATTTAAGTGATCGGCGATCTGTTGTCGGTCATCGATAAAAATTTTTACTAATTACCTATGTTTAAAACCCCTTCTTGATCATATCTAAGGCGATAATGCTTCTTTGAATTTGATTTGTTCCTTCATAAATTTGAGTAATCTTTGCATCACGCATAAACTTCTCTGCTGGATACTCTTTAATATATCCGTATCCACCAAAAATTTGAACTGCATCAGTTGTTACTTTCATAGCTACATCAGATGCAAACATTTTTGCCATTGACGATGTTCTTGTAACATCTTTTACTCCTGCATCAATTTGACGAGCAGAAGCATAAACTAAGGCACGTGCTGCTTGTACTTGAGTTGCCATATCAGCTAACATAAATTGAAGCCCTTGAAAGCTTGAAACTGGCTTACCAAACTGAACTCTTTCTTTTGAATATTGTAAAGCTGCCTCCAATGCTCCTTGAGCAATTCCAACAGCTTGAGCACCAATTCCTGGACGAGACATATCGAAAGTTTTCATTGCGGTTATAAAACCTTGTCCTTCTTTGCCTAGTAAGTTTTTTGCAGGAACTTTACAATCTTGAAAGATAAGTTCTCTTGTAGCAGATGCTCTGATACCAAGCTTTTCTTCTTTTTTACCATATGTAAAACCAGGTGTGTCAGCATCAACTATGAACATACTTGCTCCACGAGCACCCTTAGATTTATTTGTCATGGCTACAATTGTATAAATTTCAGCTTCACCACCATTTGTGATAAAACATTTTGTTCCATTTAAAATATAATTATCACCATCTTTTTTAGCAGTTGTTGCAATAGCGCTTGCATCAGAACCAGCTCCTGGCTCTGTGATTCCATATGCACATAAAGCACCTTTTACTATTCTAGGTAAATATCTTTCCTTTTGCTCATCGTTTGCAGCAACTAAGATTGGATCAACGCCAAGTGCAGTACCTGCAAAAGCAAGAGCTATGCCAGCACAACCTCGAGACAATTCTTCAACCACTATACATAAATCTAAAATTCCACCACCCATTCCGCCATATTTCTCGTCAATATAAACACCAAAAAGATCAGACTCTTTCATGACTTTAACAATGTCATGCGGAAATTCTTCTGATTCGTCTAGCTCAGCTCTAACAGGAATAATTTTTTCTTCTACAATCTCTCTACATAGATCTCTAATCATAACCTGTTCTTCTGTAAGTAAATAATCCATTGTTGTCTCCCTAAAATATCTTTATATTATTAAATTATTAGTATTTAAAGTTCCAAAACTGTCACATATTACCATAACACTCATAAAAAAGGCAATATTTTTTTACTATATTTTAAATTCTGTCTTTTAGCCACTTTTTGCACTATAATTTTAAGAAACAGATGCTCTTTTAGGAACAATAACTATTCCAGATGCGGTCAGAATAAATCTCTTTTTATCTAACGCCAAATCGTAGCCTATGGTAGTGTTAGGAGGAACGGTTACCTCTTTATCTATAATAGCATTCTTTATCTTAGACCCCTCACCAATAGTAACGCCTTCCATTATTACAGAATTCTTAATTTCTGCCTTATCTCCAATTACAACGTTCTGCGACAAAACAGATTTTTCAACCTTGCCGCCTCTTACAACGCATCCTCCAGATACCATAGAATTTATAACGCAACCTCTACTTGACTCTGTATTTGACATTTTAATAGGCGGGTATTGTTCATGAAACGTTCTTACAGGCCATGTTTTATCATAAAGATTAAACTCTGGCTTATTTTCTAACAAGTCCATATTTGCTTCATAATAAGCGTCTCTTGTCCCAATATCTCTCCAATATTCAGGAGTACCTTCTTCATCGGTAAAATTATAAACATAAACATTCTTTTTATCTTGAAGCATTTGCGGAATAATATTCTTTCCAAAATCGTGGCTAGATAAAGGCTTTTTAGCGTCTGTTCGAAGTTCATCTAAAAGAGAATCCTTACTAAACACATAGATACCCATTGATGCAAATATTTCATCAGGATCAGCAGGTATGACTTTAGGATTTTTTGGCTTTTCTTGAAATCCTAAGACTTGATTATTTTTATTTACCTCTATTACACCAAAATCGGTAGATGTTTCTTTTGGCATAGGTATACAAGCAACTGTCATATCTGCGCCATTTTCTTTATGAAAATCTATCATTTTGCCATAATCCATCTTATAAATATGATCACCAGCTAATACAAGAATCTGCTCTGGGTCACACTCCTCAATAGCATATATATTTTGATAAATTGCATCTGCGGTGCCTTTATACCAATCATCACCTATTCTCTGTTGTGCGGGAATAATATCAATAAATTCTCCTAACTGATTTGAAACAACGTTCCAACCAGCCAAAAGATGCTTTTGAAGAGAAAATGATTTGTATTGAGTTAAGATGTAAATCCTTCTGAGACCAGAGTTTATGCAATTACTTAGAGTAAAATCAATAATACGATATATTCCTCCAAAAGGTACGGCAGGCTTTGTTCTGTCGCGAGTAAGTGGGTCTAATCTCTCGCCTCTTCCTCCAGCTAGTATAAACGTTAAAATATCGCGCATATGGTTCCTTTTATTAGTAGTATTATTATTTAAATATATGAAGGGGTATTATACACACGGACAGATAGATTTGCAACACTATTTAAGCCAGAAGAATTATTTGTCTTCTAGTCTAATTTATCTAGCTTCTTCTGCACTTCTTTATTTCTAGGATTAATCTCTAAAGACTTCTTGTAATTAGCCTTAGCTTCAGCAACATCTCCTGCCGCATCCGAAACATCGCCTAACTTATAATAAACAATATCAAGCTTTTTTTTGGAAGATAACAATATTTTATATATTTCTTGCGCCTTTAAGTAGGCTTCTTGGTCATAGACGATGTCTCCAATATCTATTATGTCCACAAATGCTTCTGGGGCAACAATATGCACTCTTTTTAATACCACAATAACCTCATCTAACTTATCATTTTCTGCATATGCTTTTGCCAAGAAAAAGTAAGCTTTTGGGTCTTTTGGCCACATTTCTATTATTTTCCTATATTCCTTAATAGCATACTCGTATTCTTTCATCTCTAAATAGGCCAATGCCAAATTATGCCTATCTTTTTTCTTACCACCAGATAAAGAAGCTGCTATTCGAAAACTTTCGAACGCCCTATCGTAATCCTTTTTCTTTGAATATATCTTCCCCATTATTCTGTAAAGCTCTGGATAATTAGGTGCCATTTTAAGAGCCTCTTTAATCTCTGCCATTGCAGCATCATATAAGCCCAAACTTTCTAAAGTAAACGCTCTATAATATTGATGGCTAGGTTTTACCTGCTCAACGCCTATTTTAAACAAATCTATTTCTGGCGGCTTATACCTGGAAAGTTTTATGCGAAATTTTTTAATAATCTCTCTATTCTCTTTTACATTCTTTAAAAAGATAACCGCATCATAATCAAAATAAACAATGACCCAATCTTTGTTATTATAAAAATAATTTACTATTGGCTTAGGTATTCTTTGACGTATTGAATTTAAAAAAGCTCCTGTTATGTTGTATTTCTTTATAACGCTGTCAGTTAATTCTTTTGGACCGTTTTTCCAAATATTACGATACATCTTAAAGAATTTTGCACCATGAACTTCTGTTCTGCCGTCAATAAATACCTTAATATCTGGATAAGTTCTTCCCAACAGATATGCTCCCGAATTAAAATCATTAAAGAAATTTCCTCTTATATTGTTATCAACCAAGAAATCAGCTGCCTTATGAGGAAGTCCTAATCTTGATATACCTCCAAACTCGCTTTTGCGCTGATATTTATCAAAATCATAATATGAATTTCGAGAAACATTTTCAGAATATTGCATAATCCAAGCTAAAAGAGCAATATTTAAAGCTATCAAGGTTACATATTGAAACTTTTTATGCGAGAATTTTATTGGAAATATATCATTAAAAGATACATTTGTAGAATTAGTTACAAAAACAAGATAAGCGGCAAAAGCAAAAAACGAAATATTTCTAACAGCTCCCAGAGAAAACACAAGAAATATAATCCAAAGTAATAATGCACTAATATCGATTTTTCTTCTATTGATAACAAAAGAAAAGAAAGATAATATTATTGTAAGCTTATAATATCCAAAGCGATTCATATCAAACAGGGTTGCTCTTGTTATAGGTTTTTGCAACTCTTGAATGAAATCAAAAAATATTTTATTTTCTCCAGATAATGAGAAAAATACTTTAACTGGATACAATGCACCAGCGACAACACAAGGATTAAAAAAGCATGCGAAAATTGTTATTATAAAAAGTATTTTAAGCCTGCCATATTCAACATTTGTCAAACGTCCTGATTCATTCCATTCTGCGGGAAGTTTAACATGTCTTTTAATAAATTCAGAGAATATACCTACAAAAATAAATAGCGGACCAAAAAAGAAAAACCCATGAATATTCGACCAAAGAACCTGAACAATAAACAAAACTGGCAGAGACCATTTTTTATCTATATGCAAAGATAAAATAAAAATATATATTGTAAAAAATAAAAGACTAAAAAGATCTGGTCGCGTAGTAAACCTATGCTGATAAACTAAAAATACTATAAGTAAGAAAAATGTTGTAATAAATTGTCTATTTTTATTGTATCCGACTAAAAGAAGCATAAACATTGTCATTGTGACAACTGCAATCTGCATCTTTATAACACCGTCGGGACCCCAGGTATTAAAAATATTGTAAACAATTACCTGAAATAACCATTCATGATTAATCCATGATTTACCAGCAATCGAAAAAGACAAAACATCAAAATCAGGAACAAAATGATTTATTGTTATAAATTTCCCCATGGCTAGATGAAGCCATATATCTAGATCTTTTATCTCTACCCCCGCAACATAAACAAGCAAACCAAATAAAGCGCCTAAAGGTAATAGCCCAAAAAAATAGTTTGTTTTTTGCCAGAACTTATTATTCATTGTTTTTAATCTCTTCTAATTTTTTAACTACATCAATATTATCTGAATCTGATTCAATTATAAGATTATAAATTTCTTTCGCATAAGAAATTTCACCATTCTCTAAAAATAAATCTGCAACTTCAACCATCTCATCAATCATACGAGAGGTGATGTCGTACGCCTCTTTAAATGTTTCGTATGCTTTCTCGTACTCTTTTTCCTTAATATAAAGCAGGGCCCTAAGAAACAGTCCTTTTGCATTTTTAGGATTGCTATCTAATACTATCTGGCACTGTTTCTTAGCCTCTTCTATTTTGTCTAATTTATAAAAACATAACGCCAAATAATATCTAATTTCTCTGCTATTCACATTAAGAAGCTTTGCTTTCCTTAAATTCTCAAATGCACTTTGTAACTTATTTTCTTTTAAATCAATTTTTCCTAAAAGCTTATATGCTGCTGAATAACGAGGTTCAATACGAAGAGCTTCTTTTATTTCAGACCTTGTGTGATCATACAATTTAAGACCATAATAGGCGGCTGCTCTATTTACATACCTAAATGGCGTAACATTCTTCGCTCCCAAACGAATCAAGTCAGCTGGCTCTGTGTTTGCTTTGCTCAGATCTATTTTATGGACTTTAATCCATTCTTTGTTTTCTTCTATATCCTTTAAAAATACCGCACCATCATAATCAAAATAAACTAAAACCCAATCTTCACTTTTATAAATATAATATAATATTTTTTCAGGAACAGGATCGTATATCCACGTAAAAAATACTCCTGTTATACTATGCTTTTCAACCAACTGATCAAATAATTCTCCATCTCCTCTTTTTACATCTCTGTATTCCTTAAAAAACTCCGTGCCATACATTTCAGTTCTGCCGTCAATAAATACCTTAATATTAGGATAAACCCTACCAATGAGATATGCACCTGCGTTAAAATCATTAAAGAAGTTTCCTTTTATATTATTTTTCTTTAAAAAATCAACAGCCTTTGTTGGAAAGATTCGTAAAGATACTCCGCCAAATTCACTTTTACGCTGATATTTATCAAAATCAAAATATCCCCTCAATGATAAAGTTTGAAAATACAACATAATCCAAAATATTAAAGAAACTTTTAGAATTATAATCAGAATTTCTTTAAATTTATCATTTCTCTTTAATGCAGGAAATAAAATATTAAAAGTTAAATCATGCGTATTTGCAAGAAACGCAAAATATGCCATTATGGCAAAAAATACTAAATTACGAATTGCACTTAAAGAAATAACTAAGAAGATTATCCACATAAAAAGAACTGTTATGTCAATCTTGCGACGATTATACACAAAAGATAATGCAGAAAGAACAATCGTCATCTTAAAGAATGGATATGATCTTAAAGAAAAAATATTGCTCAAAAGAATTGGACGAGCCAACTCCCTTATGCTTTCAAAGAATATCTTAGATTCTCCTGGTACAGAGCTAAGTATTCCAAAAGGATACAGCGCCCCTTTTATCCCATAAGGATTAATAAGGCATGCGAGATAAACTGCTAAAAATATTTTCTTAAGTAAATTATACTCGTCATCATCAAGCCTTCCAATATTATTCCACTCAAACGGAAGCTTCACTCTTCTCTTTATAAATTCTGATACTATTGCCAATAGAACTATTGCAGGTCCAAGAATAAAAAATCCATGAATATTGCTCCATAAAATTTGAATAATAACAAGAATGAATAAAGAGCTTTTCTTACCCAATGAAGATGACAAAATGCATACATACAAAACAAAGAAAAGAAAGCTAAAGATATCAGGTCTTATTGTAAGACGTGTTTCGTATACAAGAAGCACCAGAAGAAGGAAAAAAGTTGGTAGGAATTGCTTGTCCCGATTGTATCCTAAAAGCAGCAAAAATGTAAAGGTCAGAACAACTACAATTACCTGAAGATTGATTAACCCGTCTATTCCACCTAAGCCGTGGGCAAAATGAAGAACAGTCTGAAACAACCACTCATGATTAACCCAAGGCTTACCTGCTATCGAACAAGAAAAAATATCAACCTTTGGAATTGATAAATTCTCGACTATATGTTTGCCTGAAGATAAGTGAAGCCAGAGATCCATATCCTTGATTTCAATATTGGCCTCAAAAACAATAAGCCCGAATAACAAAAGAATAGCCAAAAGCCCCACAAAAAAGCTAATTTTTTTAAAAAACCAATCACTCATTTTTTATCTTCTATCTGCTTGCTATTAAGAATCTACTGTTTTAATAATGTACTTTAAATCTTTTTTATCATATAATATATTTACTTATATATCTAGCGGTTTAATAAATTAATATTCTTATTATTTATTGCTAGAGATTGCGACCCTATCTAATAAAAGAATTTGTTGATCGCAATACTATAAAAAATAAAAATTATTAATAATATTAATGGAGAATATTATGCCAATAGAAGCGAACACTGACGCCCTTATCCAAGAATTAGAACAATTTAAAAAAGAAAAAGAACAAATACGCAAATTGATAGGTCAAATTGGTGGGTCGAAAGCAAACAACTTAGACAAAATAACAAATATTATCTTTATTGTCGCGCTTTGCAGCTTATTTAGTTTAGATCTTCTTAGACATGTTTTTGGTGTACACGTCCCTATTCCGTCGATGCTTTCTTTAGAAATGGGACTTCTTCTAATATCAATTAAAATCATCTGGATGATACACAAACAAACTAAAGTAGAACATTTTCAATTCTGGATTCTTAATTCAATAGAATTTAGATTAAATGAGATTTCAAAAGAGATAAGAAGCATTGAAAAGAAGCCGGAGCAAAACTAATAGCAACTTTGCTTTTATAAAACCTGAGATATTTCATCTAGCGATTTACGTATTTTCTCACAGTCTACATCTTCAGCAGGATATCCCATACTTAAAATAGTATCTACCCTCTTGCCTCGTGGTATTTTAAACATCTTTTTAACCGCACGTTCATTAAACCATCCTAGCCAACAAGTCCCTACTCCATCCTCGGCTGCTTGTAAAACAAAATGCTCTGTCGCAATGGCGCTGTCAATTAGACTAAAACGAATACCGCGGAAGAATGCACCTAATTGAGCCACAAATTTAGAAGATTCACGCACAACCACTACCAAAACAGACGCATCATTTGCAAAGGTATTCATTTTATAAATACCGGTGAAGGCTTTACTTACCAACTCTTCCTTTAGTTTTGGAGTTTTGACAACAATAAATTTCCAAGGCTGAGAATTACAAGCTGATGGCGCAAGGCGTGCGGCCTCAAGGCACCTACTAATTACTTCATCTGATACAGGGCGCGCAGAGTCATATTTGCGGCAACTGTATCTTTTTTTAACTAAATCTAAGAAATTCATCTTATTTTACCACTTTTTTGTTGTAAGTTGTTTACTCTCAATATCTTAAGCTATTGTATTTTGCCACCATTCCTTCCAATCGACGTCCTTTAAAAACACTCGCCACAGTAGCAAGTGTGGCGAGTAGCGACTTCAGAAACACTGGCCACAGTGGCCAGTGTTTCTGAGAATACAATTACTCTAGCACAAAATGCCCTTCAGTGCACTCGATCAGCTTAGAACCTAGACTTAAAACAATCTCTTTTTCGCGTTTAATTGCCTTGTAGTCAATAGCAGCTGACAGGAGTTCTTTGGTGTAATCGTGCATTGGATTATTGAATATCTCATCTGAGTTTGAATACTCAACAATTTTACCTTTGTACATTACAGCAATTCTGTCACATATTTTTCTAATAACCCTTAAATTATGAGATACAAACAGATACGTAACATTAAATTGCTTTTGCAAATCTAGCAATAAATCCAAAATCTGTTGTTGAATAATAACATCTAAAGATGATACTGCTTCATCTAAAATAAGCAGCTTTGGATTCATTACAAGCGCACGCGCGATTGCAATCCTTTGACGCTCACCACCTGAAAATTCGTGAGGATAACGATCTAAAATATCTGTTGGCAATTTAACGGCCTTTAGCATCTCAATTATCTTCTTCTCTACAACCTCTTTGTTTGTCATCTCTGTACCCGCGCTTGTCATCCCTGTACCCGCGCTTGTCATCCCTGCGAAGGCAGGGATCTCCTTCAGAGAATCAGCAGGCTTAATTTCTGAGATTCCTGCTCGCCTCGAGTCGAAGCCGCGGGCCTTCACAGGAATGACAAATGTATTATTCACCGCGCTTAATCCTTCAGAGATAATATTTCTAACAGTAAACCTTGGATCAAGACTACTGTAGGGGTCTTGAAAAACCATTTGAACATTTGAGCGAAAATTCTTAAGCTCAGCACGTTTAGCGTTTGTCAAATTCTCTCCATCAAAAATAATTTCTCCAGCGTCCAAAGACAAAAGTTTAATTATTACTTTTGATAAAGTTGTCTTGCCGCATCCAGACTCACCAACAAGACCTAGATTCTCCCCTTCTTTTATTGAAACAGTAACATCGTCAACAGCCTTTATCGTAGACTTTTGTTCCTTAAAATATTTTTTTATGTTTTTAAGCTCTAGTAACATTTTAATAAATCCCAACCTCAAAATTCAAATATCCACCGTTCATCTTACGATGAATGGCGAGACCTCAACAAAATTTACAAATTTTGGCGGGCCACTTTATCACCCTACCTGACGGCAGCGGACTTACCACTAGCTTTTCCTTCTCCCTCTTGGGGAGAAGGTTGGGATGAGGGGCCCCTCACCTTAGTCCTCTCCTCGAAAGGGAGAGGAAAACTTTTCATTGAACCACACCTACTACAACAACAGTTCCTTCTTTTATTCTTTTCTTACCACCTGTCTGATTGCATTAGGCAAGCAAAAATTTTACAATATCTAAATCTTAGATTTTACTTTATTGCGTTTAAAAGTTCCTTTGTGTATTGTTGTTGTGGGTTGTTAAGCAATTCTACAACGGACGCCTTCTCAACTATTTTACCTTCTTTCATTACAATTGCCTCGTCTGCCAAATGCTCAACCAATCCCAAATCATGTGTAATTAAAATAATTGAAAAATTAAGCTTTACTTTTAAATCTTTAAAGAGCTCAATAATTCTCGCCTGAAGAGTTACATCTAAATTACTTGTCGGCTCATCTGCTATTAATAGCTTTGGATTAGACGCAATTGCAACTGCTATCATCGCACGCTGACGCATTCCACCGCTTAACTGATGCGGATAATTTTTTGATACTCGCACTACATCTTCAATGCCAACTACATCAAGCAATTCTAAAACTCGTGCTTGTCTCTGTTTCTTATTTAAATTTGTGTGGTATTGCAGCACCTCATTAATTTGAAAACTTATTGTAAAAAGCGGGTTAAACGCATTTAACGGCTCTTGAAAAACCATCCCTATTTCTTTACCACGAATGTTTTGCATTTGTTTTAGCGAAAGTTTAAGGAGAGGTTGAGATTCGAACTCAAGGGTACCAGACTCTATTTTTAATGCATCTGAAAGCAAACGCAAAATAGACAACGCGCAAGTTGTTTTCCCTGAGCCAGACTCTCCAACCAAAGCAGTAATAGTGTCTTTTTTAATATCAACACTGATATCGTCTAAGATGCGTCTTTTCTTATCTTTATCTTGTACAGAAACTATTAAATTTTTAATGCTAATAATATTTTCCATCTTAACTTTTAGTTCCTTTCATTAATGGGTCAAGGCAATCTCGTAAAACATCACCTACTACATTGAAGCTCATGACGGTCATAAAAATAAAGAAACCTGGCACCAAAACCCAAGGATGAAATTTAATGTGTGCAATTCCCATTGAGTCTGAGAGCATGTTTCCCCAACTAGCAATTGGATCTTGAATACCTAAGCCGATCAAACTAAGAGCTGCCTCACCTAAAATATAGCCCGGAATCGAAAGCATTATTGCAACAATCGAGTAGGACACTGTGTGAGGTAAAATATGTCTTACAATTATTTTAAAATCTGAAACACCAATGGCACGTGCCGCCAAAACATATTCACGCTCTCGTAAAGAAATTGCCATTCCTCGAATAATACGCGCTAGTCCTGCCCAACCAATAAAAGACAAAATTACTACAATTGATAAATAAACTTGAAAAGAATTAAAATTGTCAGGTACCGCTGATCGAAGTGCCAACATCAAATAAAAACCTGGAACCATCATAAACATTTCACACACGCGCATTATGATATTATCAATCTTGCCGCCGTAATACCCAGCGATACCGCCGACAAGAAGCCCCAAAGTAAATGATATTGCAACGCCAATAAGTCCTATTGATAAAGATATCCTAGCGCCGTAAAGCAAGCGCGAGAAAAGATCGCGGCCCCTAGAGTCAGCTCCAAGCAAATACAATCTTCCAGGAGATTCAACTCCAAATAAACGTCTATTAATTGGAACAATACCTAAGAACTTGTGTTGATCAGATTTCACAAATATCTTTAAAGAATACTTAACTTTTTTATCTTGCTCGTAAACACGCTTATGAAACTTATCAAAACTAAATGTTTGTCCGTAGACAAATGGCGGGTTAAGTTTTCCATCGTGCACAACGTGAATCTTAGTAGGCGGTGCATAAGAATGATTTCTATTTTCATCCGCGTAATGATAAGGAGACAGAAAATCTGCAGAGAACGCAGAAGAATAAAGAACTATCAAAATCCAAAGGCAAATTAAACCTCTCTTTGATCTCTTAAACTCTCCTAAAGCGAGCTGAAACTGACTTAAATGTTTTGTTTTATTTTTCATAACGAATTCTTGGATCAGATGCTGCAAGCAAGCAATCTGATATTAAATTTCCTAATAAAAGTAAAGTACCTCCCATTAACATACTAGACATCACTAAATAAATATCTTTTGAACGAACAGCTGTTAACATCAGCGACCCTAACCCCGGCCAATTACAAATAATTTCAATGAGTGCCGCTCCTCCAAGCAAGCTTGAAAGCTCGTATCCAAAAAGTGTAATCAAAGGATTAATTGCGTTACGAAGCGCGTGGCGATAGTAAACAACATTTTCAGGTAGACCTTTAGCGCGTGCAGTTAAAATATATTGTTGTCTCAATGTTTCTAAAAAGTTTCCTCTCATAATTCGCTGCAACGCACAAATAGAACCTAGGGAAATAACAACTGTTGGTATTGCTAAATGTTTAAGTAAGTCAACAAACTTACCTATTGCTGAAAACTCTTGATAGTGTGCAGAATGCATTCCTCCTAAAGGCAAGACTCCGATTCTGCTAGCAGCATACAAAAGAAGAATTGCCAAAAAGAAGCTAGGAATTGACAATCCCGCAAAAGACATAAATGATAAAACTTTATCAACAAGCTTACCTCGTCGAACAGCTGCCCAAATTCCCAAAGGAATTGCAAACATCCAAGTCAAAAGCATACTTGATAGCGACAAGATAAAAGTATTTATCAGTCTAGTCTTTAGTATTCGAGATACTGGGACGTTGTAGAAAAACGAATATCCAAACTCGAGTTTAAATATATTCTTGACCCAAATAAAATACTGTACCAACATTGGTTTATCAAGACTGTAAAGTTCTTGATAGCGCTCTATTGTCTCGCTTGACACCTGAGGATCAAGTTTTAGCGAATCAAAGAAATTACCAGGTGTCATCTGCATCAATACAAATGTCAAAAGTGACATTGCAAGTAGCAATGGAATGGCAATTAATATTCTTTTTAAAATATATTTAATCATTTTATTTCTCTGTCATTTCTGTATTCATATTTTTCATCCCTACGTCCACATTTGTCATCCTTGGCGAAGGCACGTAAAGTCCCGTTGGGACCACGTCCCTTTACGGGCAGGGATCTCCGCTTTTTATTAACTGTTTTCACGCCATTCTGAGATTCCTGTATTTTTGGCTCACGCCAAAAAAACTGGAATGACAGTAAAGAAGCGGGAATGGCAGAATCATTTTATTCTTTTGCCTTCATCGCTTCGCTCGCCACGGCGCAAGCCTTACGGATTTCGCTACGGCGAAGCAGAGCTCCTCGCAATGACAAATCCTTTTTATCACTTATCATTAATCTTAATATAAATCTCCTCTAAATTATGAAATGCACCGCCGTAATTGGTTGGGTCGAGATTACCAAACTTATTTCTAACTGCAAAGATATTGCTAGACAAAACAGTGTAGATTAAAGGCAAGTTGTCTGAGACAATATACTGAAACTCATCATAAAACACTTTTCGTTTATCCTCATCTAACTCTTGAACAGCCAAATTAAATATTTCGTCAATCCGCCTCTCCCACTCTGTCGCGGGTTCTTTTTGCCCTGGGTTCCA
>JAVCCJ010000068.1 GCA_030765585.1 Candidatus Zapsychrus exili
ATGTTAGAAACATAAAGAGTGTCAGCAAAAGGCTTGTTTTTATTAAGCCACTCATTAAGTTTATTAAAGAAATCTGAATTAAAATAATCCTGGTTAATGGCAATTATTCTATCCTCAATAAACATCTTACGAATATGCTGGAATGTTTTTTCATATTTAACAAATCCAAACATAAAATTTTCCAAATTATAGAGCAAGTTTCCAACTTTAACGCTTAAAACTCCTACTTTTTTTTGAGCGTAATGATCTTTAATGCGTTCTGAAAGCTTTTTCGTAAAAATACTCGCATTTACAGTGTCGTTTTGTTTCATAATATTAGAAATAATTTTAAAAAGCTCCATTACTTCCGGATTAATGTC
Organism: Candidatus Zapsychrus exili; assembly: GCA_030765585.1. Taxonomy (GTDB): domain Bacteria; phylum Omnitrophota; class Gorgyraeia; order Zapsychrales; family Zapsychraceae; genus Zapsychrus; species Zapsychrus exili. The sequence goes on from JAVCCJ010000068.1 coordinate 360, forward strand.
AATAATTATTCCATATTGAGATTTTCGAGAAGCCATAATATCTAAATTTTGCAACCCTGATGTCCCTATATGAACACGTATTTCATTTTCATAAAAAGGAGTACTGCCCCACAACTCCGAAAGCATTTCATCAAATTTACTTTCATTGGTATGGAAGAATGGTATGGAAGAATGAATTTCAATCTCTTCAGGTAGTAGCTCTAAGGCCTTAAGCTCTTTTAATTTTACAGCTGGTCCATCAAAAGCATCTTCAACCTTATAGTTTTTATAACGCTGCTGCATAACATAACGTGGAGAATCTCTATCTGCTACCATCGCTTTATCAGTTGGCTTTAGCTCAACTGTCACATTTTGCGAACCCTTTGCGCTTAATATTGCTTTATCCGAAACAGTATCAACCTCTTTATACGCAGTCAAAAGCGCCTGATCAAATTCCACACCACCAGAAAAATATTTCTTAGGAATTATTTGTTTAATTATTGGGTCATATTCTTCTTTTATGTAGTTATAAGCGCCGTCTTTAAACATTTTAAGATACTGATTATATATCTGCTTAGGATTTCTATCTTTTGCTTCTAATCCTTTAATCTTGTCTTGATTTACATATACCTTAGATAAAATAGATGTCTTTAAGTTGCGCTTGTACCAAGTAGCGAGTATTAAAGAATTATATATCTGGCGTAACGGAGCAAAGGCTGATGCCTCATTTACTTGATGCTCTAGTTCAGGGACAATTATTGATTTAATTAAATCAACGTTTAAATTCTTATCTAGAGCTTCCTTACCACTATTCGCCAAATACTCTTCTTCTAAAAGCACCTTAAGTTTTGCTTCAACGACAAACGCAGTATTATCATTAGTGTATACAGTAGCCTTAGAAGGCACTATCCAAACTCTGTTTAAAATATCAGTATCTATATCAGTCGTTCCATATTGTTCTTGTGCTTGAGCGTATATCTTATCCCAAAACTTCTTACCTGCCTCTGCCTTTGGATGCATTAAAGATGCTGTTATTTGTTTTAATATATAGTCCTGTGCTAGTAAGTCGCGACCCATTTCAGTTGTTCCAAAAGATTCTTCAACTATCCTATCAGGCTGTTTAGGGTTTAGATTAACCCACATATCAGATTCTTTTGTGGTTAAAGAAGCTAGAAAATACTTAATAAGCTTGGTTGATTGATCTTTTATATCCCTAGATTCAGAATCAACAATAAAATCGAATTTTAAAGGATTATTAGGATAAACTTTGAGGCCTTTTATGATTGTAGGACTTAAGAGAGAGTTTGATACAGCAGGCAGGCTTATATTAGCTATTTGGGCATAACTAGGTATAATAGTACTAAAAACAAAGAAAAATAGCATAAAAATACTAATTATCTTAGAAAAGAACCTATTTTTTAAATTATATATATAAAAAGACATGAAATTATAACAATAGTACTATTAATAGATAATTATTAGTTGATGAGTAAAGAATGCCATATTTGGAGGGAAAATGCAAATAAATCTAAGGGGAGTTCAATTCGGTCCGCGCGGACCGAATTGGCTAAATATCTAGTACAAAATCAACATCTGGATTTAGTATCTCACTTACAACAAAATCCAATGATTTCAAGAAAACCTGATTTATTTGATCATAGGAGTAATTTGACTTAGGATTGATAAATCTATGCATAACAAGCGTACGTAGATTATAAAGAGCAGCATCAATAGTCTCACCCTTAAACTCCTTGCTCAAATAATTAAAATAAAGCGGAACCTGAAAAGACTTTATATTGTCCCTGATTGATTCTCTAGACAATTTCATAGAGGCAAACTTTTCAATATCATTTGCCAACTTTTCAGCTATACCTGTCTTATAATCTATAACCATAACCGTGCCATCTTTTAATCTATCAATTCTATCAACTATATACCTAAATTTTATCTTTCCGCAAGAAAGCTCAATTGAATCTTCAAAATTATTCTCTAAAAACATAATCTTCTCTATCTGTCTTTGTTCGTTTGTTCTTTCATTTTCTAAAAATCTACTTAAACGTTCCCTGATTACGCTTTTAAGCAAAAACGCATCTGATTTCATTGACTTTTCAAATGTGTCGGTAAATTTATCCTCAAACATATCAAAAAACTTGTTCTCAAATGCTTTATCAATAATAGGGACTTTATTAACAAAAGGTTTAAAAGCATCTTCTAGTAATTCATGAACAAAAGTTCCGACATGTCTTGCTTCTGGCTCATCAAGCAAATCATCAGTCTCTCTTAAGCGCAAAACATAATTATAATAAAACTCCATTGGATTCTTAAGATAGGTATTTATGCTAGACGCTGAGAAAGTATGCCCTTTTAAAAATTCAACCATCTCTTTTGTCTTTTTAACAGCGACCTCTTTTTTATGCACTTTAACATCAAAACTTGCTTGTTTTATATCTATAACATCTATTTTATTTTCTTTCTTTTGTTGATCCCAAATCAACTCCTCAATAAAACGACTCTTCTCTTTTTCTTTGCTCTCTTGATAAATCAAATGAACATTTTTGGCAGACGATATAATGCGCATAAATTGATATCTTTGAATTTCTTCCTCCAGTTCCAATCTATCAAGCCCTAGACTTATCATAATCTCTCTTGGTATAAGCGGCTCATACACATTAAGCTTGGGTAAAACTCCTTCATTAACATCTAAAACAATTACATTCTCAAAATTTAACGACCTTGTTTCAAGGAGCCCTAAGACTTGAAGCCCTTTAAGAGGAGAACCAGAAAACGAAATAACCTCACGAGATATTTTATTATCAAATATCCTAAATATTTCTCGAGAATCTAGTTTCTCATCAACAAAAGAAACATTATCAAACTCTTCTTTTATTCTATACATCCTCTCTGCTATATTTATGTTCAAAGGATAATTCTTTAAAAAACTTTTATTTACTAATATATCCAAACAATTTTGTAAAGAACAAGAAAAATCTTTTAAGCTTGTTATGTTCTCCCAACCTTTAAAAACAATCTCGTGTATTTGCTTTAAAGTCTCAACTAATTCTTCTCTTTTAACTTCTATTTTAAGTCGTTTGGTCGTCTCTAACGTTAACGAATAAAGTTCATCTAACTTCTCTATTGAATCTAAACTAACAAAAGAACTTCCTGATATATCTGTCTTTTGTTTCCCAGTTAATATCTCCTCTATTTTATGCATTAAGATTCTTGTAGCTGACACATCAGCGGCTATATGCAAATTCTTTACAAACGGATGCGACAACGCCTTAATATAATCTTTTGTATAATATTTGTTAGTTTTAAAAGTTTTTTGACTATTTATAATAAGCCCTAACAGCGAGTATAGACTGCTTCTTTTTAAAGGATATCCTACAGAAACATTAAAATTGTCTGATAAAGATGATATCTCGCCTATAAGCGGAATTACAGCCTCGGGATTAGGCAAAACTATAAGCGTATTATCTGTTTTCTTTATTGTTTTTAAAACATGTTTTGCTAATCCTACTTGAGCGTGTACATCAAAACCTGAATAAATATTTAAATTAAATTCTGGCCTTTTAATACTCCCGACTTTTCCTAAACTTTTAGACGGTGGTCGGGATCCCGACTTTTTCGATTTATAATCGGGAAATGTCAAGACCTCTTCTATCTTACAATTAAAACTTTTTTGTATCCTCTCTAATATAGGCCATCTTTTAGCATCACCCTGAAAAATAAGAGTTGCTTTATCCTTCTTATAAAGACTTTTTATAACGTCTTCTTCTGTTTTATGAAAATAAAAGAAATTACAAAATAAAATTTGATCAAACTCATCAAAAGCTATATCCTCTACACACTTCGATGCAAATAAATATTGATACCCTCGAGAATAAGTATTCTGACTTTCTAGCGACTTATGATATTCTTGTCTTAAAAGCAAAACGCTCTTTAATATTTTGTTTATATCATCAGGCACATCATAACCTATCTCGGCGTTTGCACGAACCTGCAATAAAGCATCATTGCTTATATTTTCTATATCCAGAGAATCAATAAATCTTAATATTTCGCGTGCCCACGGCAAAAATTTATCAAAACTCTCTCTGCCCTCTAAAATATCGCAAGACACATCTTGCGCAAGCTTATATATAAGATAGCAATTATCTAAATCTGAAATTACACCAAATGATTTCTTTTTTCGTGCTGTAAAAGAAATAAATTCATCAATAGAGAAAAATCTTGGAGGATAAAAACTAGTATTAAGTTCTTTCGCTAGCTTTCTTTTTAAAAACAAAGATGGACGTTTGCCTCCAAAGACAATTGCCACGCGAGACAAATCTGGGGGACAGTCTCGCGGGACTGACCCCTTTGGGGTCTGTCCCTTTTGGGACAGTCCCCTATCTATATAATTTTCTTTTATATAGCATTTAAGATTCTCTAAGAAATCTTCACAAAAACTATATGTAATAACTTTACCCATTTATTTCCTCTAAACTTAACTTATCTAAATACAATAAATACCCCTTCACTTCTTGCTTTGGATAAATATCTTTTAAGATATCCATATATGTTTTAACTTGGTTTACATATTCTTTTGAATCACTTGGCTCTGAAAGCTTATAATCCAAAATCGTTATAGTATCGCGACTAACAATCAATCTATCAATACGCTTTGTAAAACCATTCTTATCGACGATATCTTTCTCATTAAAAGCTTCTGCATCATCCAAATAGAAAAACTTTTTTAAAGTTGCATCTTTTAAAATATCCTCAACTTTTGATTTTATTTGTTCTATATCAACTTTTTTACCAAATCTAAAAGCTAAATCTTCAAATAATAAATCCAAGTTTTTGCTTACATCTTCTTTGTTTAAGTCCCCTATAAGTGATAGCGCAAAATGAAGAGCCTCTCCTTTTATGCGTTTATCTCTATTTCTTAATTGATCAATACAGACAAACTCTTCTTTTAAGAAATGTATCCAATCGCAATGCTCTGACGCAGGAATATTAACAAGCGAGACATCTTTCTTTTCTTTTGTTTCTGCTTTGTCTTTCTTTCCCATTTCATAAGCACTCTCTGGAATCAAGAATTTAAGCAAATTGAAACTATTGCCCACCTTCTTAGGAATGAAGGCATACAGCTCTTCTTTACTCCTAGTTGTTGCGACATAAATATTATTTAATTCTGATAAAAAAGCTTTTAAATACTGCTCTTTATAAATTTGATAAAGCTCATCAGAGAATTTATAATATTTTTCTTTTAATTTGATAAGACTAATAGAAGAACCATCATTTCTTAAAACATAAGACTGCTTATTATCCGATGAGTTAGACCCAACTTGCACATCTATACCTAAAAATGGCAATATAACTACGCCAAATTCAAGGCCTTTGGCCTTATGAACCGTTAATACTTTGATAGCGTCCTTACCCTTTACATTGACATACAAGCTATCGCCTTCTAAGTTATCAAAATAATCAATAAATGAAAGTATGTCTGAATACTGCTCTTCTTGTGCCTTTATTAAATTTAAAAAGTGCATCAAAAATCCTTGGTACTCTGAGAAATTATTTAAAACTTTAAACTTTCCTAAAATACTTGCAACCATCTCATACAAAGGATAAAGCCCAACATTCTTAAAAAACTCCTCAAGATAATTCTTCCAAATATCAGGATAAGCATCTCTAAACTCCATATAAACATACAAATCTTTTTCACTTTCTATTTTCTGACGTAAACTAAATACAAACTTATGCATTTCCTCTTTTGCGACACCTGTGCCGACAGAAAATATATCTCCTAAAATAAAATTAACAAAAGAAATATTATCAATCGGAGAGTCTAAAAACTTTAAAAAAGAAATCAATTCTTCTATTAAGTGGCTATCTCTTACATTTGATGTTCTTTCAGACTCAACTGGTATATTCTCCCCTAGGAGCCAATTTGTCACAGATTCCACCTGAGAATTATTTCGCGTCAAAACAGCTATATCAGAATAAGAAAATCGTTTCTTCAAATCAGCAACCAAAGAAATGATCTTATCGCGAGTCACCTCATCTCTTTCTTCTTTCTTATCTATATCTACGTACTCTACTTTCACATAACCATCGCCACCTCGCTTAACTTCTTGCTGCGCGCTACCAAAAATATTCTCAACCTCTACAAAATCTGATTCTTCAAAAATAACTCTGGTGGCTTTCTTTTTCTTATTTTCATAATCTTGTTTTAAAGAAACAAAAGACTTTAAATTTTCTATCGAGAAAATAGAATTATTAAACTCAACAACCGCTTTCTTACTTCTATAATTGTCCGTCAAACGCTCTAAACCTACGTTAAACTGATTGAAATCTTGCTTTATTTTGTCAAAAAGCTCAACATCTCCTCCTCTAAATCCATATATTGCCTGCTTCTTATCCCCGACGTAGAAAAGCGTTCCGCCAGTAGATAGTGCCTCTTCTATCATTTCTTTTAAATTGTCCCACTGCAAAGCAGATGTATCTTGAAACTCGTCTATCAAATAATGACGAAACCGTGTTGCAAGTCTATAGTAAAGTTCTGCAACGGTTATATGGCCCTCACCAAAAAGAAGCTCACATTTTTTATTTAACTCTTCTAAAAACAATACATCTTCAGAACAAGATAATTCCTTAAATATATCTTTTACCTGATCAAATATACCAACATAAAGATTAAACAAAGATTGTGACTCGCCAACGCACAACTCTTTTAAATTTTTGTGTATAGAGCTCCAAAGAGTCTCAACCTCTTTTGATATCTCTGTTTTAGCTTTTGCGGGAAAGACTTCTCTTGCGAAATAATTTGATACGCTATCTATATCAAAACTTTTCTTTGTATTACTTAAAAACTTATTTAAACTTTTTGTAAATCGGGCATCAGTTTCTTTTGGCAAAATAATTGCAAGATCATTTATCTTTTTTAATATTTTTATTTTCTTCTTTATCAAATCGCCAGACTCAAATTTACCTTTCTTAAAATCATGTCCATAAGTATTATTCTGCCTAAAAAGATCATGAACAATACTTAACATATCGTCTTTTGGAAACCATCCTGAGCGATTTTCTAAATACAAATAATTGTGTAAAAACTCTTCGAAGATTTGCGCTATATCTTTGTCTGTGTGTGCGTAATCAATTAGCTTGTCTAAACTATAATGAAACTGCTGTGCAGAATTAGTCCTTATCTTAAAATTCGCAGTTAAACCCACCTTAAAAGCACAGCCTGACAAAAGAGCATTTATAAATTTGTCAATCGTTTGCACTCCAAAGAAATTATAATGATGTATCAAGTCTTCCATTATTATAAGCGCTCGCTCTTTTGCCTCTTGCTTATTTATTCCTATGGAAGACAATATCTCTCGCTCGTCTGTCGCAGACAACTTTCCTAATGCAATTAGCTTTAAGAACTCTAAGATGCGACCCTTCATTTCAAAGGCAGCTTTATTAGTAAAAGTAATGGCCAATATATTTCTAATTGGTATATGTTCAGATTGAATGTTTGGATTAAATAAAAGCTGCAGATATCTCTTTGCAAGTGCATAGGTTTTGCCTGAACCGGCAGACGCCTCAACAACACGAACTTCGGGAGACTTAAATATAGTTTTATTTTTTGTCATCTATTAATTGGTAGGATTATTATGTCAGGTATTAAATTATAACTTAATACCTGACACTTAAAACTTGACACTTTTATTCGTCTTTGTTCACATATAACGTCTGCGTCGGATAAGCAAACTCAATATCACGCTTTTCAAATTCTTCTTTTATTCTAAAATTAATATCCTGTTGAATATCCATATACTTATTATAGTCACTCGACGCTACATAATAAACAGTCTCATATACAAGACTAAAATCAGCAAATGATAAAAAATGAGATCTATCAAATGTCGCTTCTTTAATTTCTTCTATAATGCTTTTTATTATCTCTGGTATCTCTTTTACTCTTTTAGATGAAGTGTCATATGTAACTCCTAGTTTAAATACAACTCTCCTTTTTTCCATTCTCTTATAATTACGAACTCTTGAGCTTGTTAAATCACTATTAGAGAAGATAAGTTGCTCTCCACTAAGAGAAGATATTCTTGTCGTCTTTATTCCTATATTCTCAACTACTCCCAAATAATCTCCGACAATAATAAAATCACCAACCTCAAATGGTCTATCAAAAAGAATTGAAAAATAACTAAACAAATCACCTAAAACTGCTTGAGCAGCAAGAGCAACTGCGACACCACCAATACCTAGACCAGCTATTACAGCAGAAATCTTAAAACCTAAATTATCTAAAAAGAAAACGACAGCTAGAGCCCAAACAATAAAATTAAGAATACGCAAAAGTCCACTCAAAGACCTCTCTACTTCAATATCTTTGCCTCTTTTTCTCCAATAAACCTTAAATCCATAACCAATAAAGGCAGTAATAAATCTTGCAACCAATAAAGTTAACACCCCTATAGACAATATATTTACTGATTTTTTAGCAAAATCAGTAAGATTTAAAGTATTTATACTAGCAAAAGCAACTCCAACATATGCCAAAGGAACAAAAACTTTTCTTATAAGCTCAACAAGAAAATCATCAATACTTGTATGCGTCTTTTCTGACCAAGTCTTTAGACGAGATAAAATAATGTTCTGGAATATTCTGATAACAATAAGAAAGATAGAGAAAAATGCAAGACAAAACAAATAACTCTTAATACTATTACCTAGGAAAATCTGGTTAATAAATTCATTTGCCATATTAATTGCCCCCTGTTTATTATTTAATCTTAAAAATATTACAATTTATATAATTATTGATATACTAATAGAAAGTATTAAGCTTGTAAAGGGCAAAGGTGCTAAGCACCTAAAAGAAATCTACAAGTGCCAGGCACCTACACAGGGAGAGCAACATTATGATAGAACAATTAAAAGCACATAAGAAAATTCTAATTATCATTAGTATATTAATAGTCGTAAGCCTACTCGCTACGATTCTTTTCTCTGGTGGCATAAGACCAAAGAAATACATAGGAGAAATGTTTGGCAAGGAAATTTCATCTCAGGAATTCGAAAACACCTACCTTCATGTAAAAGTTCAATCTATGCTTAAATATGGCAAGTTATTTGATGAATTCGAAGCCCTTATTGATTTAGAACAAGACGCATGGGATCAGTTAATGCTGCTACATGAGGCAAAAAAACGAAAAATAAAGATTCAAGATAGCGCGGTCATAAACGAAATAGCCAAATATGATATCTTTTTTAGAAATAAAAAATTCGATAAAAACATTTATAAAAACATCATAAACCGCTCCTTTAGCTGCAAGCGTCGTGACTTTGAAGAAACAATAAGAGAATCTTTAACTGTTGCTAAACTATATGACCAGGCAACCTCTTATGTAGACGTAGAAGACACTGAAATACTAAAAAAATATAAAAAAGAAACCGAAGAAATAAAAGCAAGATATATCTTGTTTCCCGAAGATAAACATAAAGAAAAGATACAAATATCCAAAGAGCAAATAAAAAACTACTACAACGAGAACAAACAAGGTTTTTCAAAACCTCCGTCTATCAATGTTCAATATATAACACTCAACTTCCCTGATGAAGGCGGCGTGCAAAAAGAAGTTGAAACAAAATACAAAGCTAAAGCGATTTATGATGCACATAAGGAATCTAGTGATTTAAAAACTGCAGCTGAGAAAATCGGTTTTACACTACAAGAAACAGGATACTTTAGTAAAATGGACCCTAATTTTGACCCTAAATGGTCTTTTAAACTTATGCTAGAAACCTTTAAAATGGAAGCTAAAGAGATAAAAGAGCCTATAGAGCTAGAAAAAGGCTATCTAATTATAAAAATCAAGGATAAAAAAGACTCTTACATACCTGAAATCGAAGAGATAGCTACGAACATACAAGATATCCTCATATCAAAAGAAGCAAGAACCCTTGCTAAAGAAGAGGCTAATCAATATTTAGAGAAGGTTATAAAAGCATTCGAGCCAAACGAAGATACTGCTGCGCTTAATATTATAAAACAAGAGCTAGGCCTAGAGATTAAAGAGGCTCCTTTTGTTTCTAAAGAACAGCTTAGCTTTACTCTTGATATAGATGAAACTTCAGAAAAAGATTTTTTAAATTTAGATAAAGAAAATAACTCAGACATACTTGTAACTTCAAAAGGCGCTTGCTTAATTTATGTAGATGATTTTAAGCCAATTAGCATAGATGAATTTAATAGACAAAAAGAAGGCCTTAAGGTAGATATTAGAGAAAAGAAAAAAGAACAAGCCTTTGAAATTATTGTATCTACGCTTAAAAATCAAGCCAAAACAAAGAAATACAACGACTAAACTAGCATTGATATGTTAATATCTTTATGTTATCCTTAAGAGTAAATACTGTAAAATTTACTAGTCTGTATATAACAATAACTAATCCGATATAAAAGG
>JAVCCJ010000097.1 GCA_030765585.1 Candidatus Zapsychrus exili
CGCAAAGACGCTACTTTACTTCACCTTTTTACTTCTTCCTTTAAATGTTCTTGTCATTGCGAGGAGCAAAGCGACGCGGCAATCCCCCTTGATGAGATTGCTTCGCCAAAAACGCTCGCAAAGACGCTACTTTACTTCACCTTTTTACTTCTTCCTTTAAATGTTCTTGTCATTGCGAGGAGCAAAGCGACGCGGCAATCCCCCTTGATGAGATTGCTTCGCCAAAAACGCTCGCAAAGACGACACAGATGAGATTGCTTCGTCGGCTTGGATTTTTGACCGCCTTCTCGCAAAGACGCTACCTTACTTTACCTTTTGCCTTTTTCCTTAAAACCGCTACCCTCTCTGTACCTACGTAATCTTTTGTAAATTCACAACTTAAAAATTCTTGTTCTGCGATTTCTTTTATTGCCTCTGCCTGTCCGTCTCCAATTTCAAGTGCTAGAAATCCTTTGTCGCTCAAAAGTGCGGCTGCCGCAGGAATTATCTCGTGATAAAAATCAAGTCCATCTTCGCCTCCATCTAATGCTAGCATTGGCTCTTGTTTTACATCTTCTGGTAAGTTCTCTAAATCAGCTGTTGGCACGTAAGGCGGATTTGAAACAATAATGTCAAATTCCGCGCGCCTGTTTACCTTATCAATTAAAGTTCGCGTTAAATCTTCGCAGATAAAATCTATTTTACCACCAACCTCATTGTACTTTGCATTGTATTTTGCAAGCTCGATTGCATCAATTGAAACATCAATACTTGTGACGTGGCAGTCTTTAATGTTCTTCGCAAGTGCAATTGCAATGTTTCCTGAACCTGTCCCTAAATCTAATATCTTTAGGTGACTGTCACAGTGACTGTCACCTAAAATTAAATCGACCAATATCTCTGTCTCCGGACGCGGAACGAGCACTCGTTTATCTACAAACAATTTAATATCTAAAAAATCAGCGAAACCAATAATGTATTGTAGTGGTTCGTCTTTTGCGCGACGCTCTTTCATCTTTGTAAATTTAGACTTTTGAAAAGGACTAAGATTAACTTTCTTCGTAAACAAATCGACCCGCCTGCAATCTAAAATGGATGTCAGCATTAGCTCTTGTTCTTTCATTCGTTGGCCGCCTCTTGATTTGCCCTAATAAGCGCATCAGTTAACTCATCTAAGTCACCATCTAAAACAGGTTGAAATTTGTGAGTTGTAAATCCTATTCTGTGATCTGTTATTCTTCTGTCTGGAAAATTGTAAGTACGAATCTTTTCACTTCTGTCGCCAGAGCCTACCTTTATCTTTCTTTCTTCTGATGCCTTGTCTGCACTCTCTTGACTGATTTTATCCATTAGCCTCGCACGCAAAACACGCATTGCCTTTGCCTTGTTTTTCATTTGAGAACGTTCGTCCTGACAGATAACAACTAGACCACTTGCAATGTGAGTAATTCGTACTGCTGAATCTGTTGTATTTACGCTTTGTCCGCCTGGTCCTGATGAGCGAAAAATATCAATACGCAAATCTTCTGGACTAATTGAAACCTCAACTTCTTCAGGCTCAATTAAAACAGCAACCGTTGCAGCTGATGTGTGAATGCGACCAGATGCTTCTGTCGCAGGCACGCGCTGCACACGATGAGCTCCGCTTTCAAACCTTAAACGCTTTGATGCCTCGTGACCACTAAGCCCAAAAATGACCTCTTTAAATCCTCCAGTACCTGATTCGTGACAGCTGATAAGATCTTGCTTCCATCCCTTTGCATCAGCGTATATTGTGTACATTCTGTAAAGGTCAGCTGCAAAAAGACTTGCCTCCTCACCGCCTGTACCTGCGCGAACCTCAAAGATAAGATCTTTGTCTTTCTCTTCGATCTTTGGATTTAAAAGCTCATCTAAAACAACTAGAAGCTCTTCTTGTTGTTCTTTTAATTCCTTAAGCTCAGTCTTTGCCATTTCTTTAAAATCTTTTTCGTGGTCCTCGCCAAGCATTGTTTCAATTTCTTCTGCTTGTTCAGAGGCCTCTCTGTATTTAAAATAATTTGAAGCAATTGGCGTGATATCAGAATACTCTTTTGCAAGTTTTTGATACTGCGGCTGGTCAGCAATTATCTCTGCATCAGCAAGCTGACCTTCAAGCCTCATAAAACGCTCGTAGATTTTCTTACACTTTTCAATCATTTGTGATTCTCTTTTGTTGTTTGGCTTTTCAAATCTGTCGCTCCGACTACCCTACTGTCGTTCCTCTACTGTCATCCCTGCTACCCTACTGTCATCCCTACTCTCTCCGCTGTCATCCCTGCGAGAAGGCAGGGATCTCCACTTTTAAAGAAGACTGTTTCTCAAATCCTTAAAAGATTCCGGTATTTTTGGCTCACGCCAAAAAACAAGAATGACAAAGACATCACTTCTTCTTGTCGTATCTCTTCTTAAATCTCTCGATACGTCCTGCTGTATCAACAAACTTCTTGTCCCCTGTAAAGAACGGATGGCACTTTGAACAAATTTCAACGTGAACATTCTTTTTTGTTGATTTTGTCTGCAACATTGCGCCACAAGCGCAACCAATTGTTGTTGCTTCATATCTTGGATGAACATCACCTTTTTTCATTTTTACTTCTCCTGTTTGCCGTCATTGCGAGCGTTTTTGGCGAAGCAATCTCGTTTTTAGATTGCCACGTCGTTTTCGCTCCTCGCAAAGACGTAATCTGTTTTATTGTTGATTTAAATTATCTAAAAATTCCTTATTTGTTTTAGTCTTACTAATTCTGTCAATCAAAAGCTCCATCGCCTCGGCAGAGTTAAGATCGTTGACTACTTTTCTTAGAAGCCAAATTCTCTGAAGATCATCATTTTCAATAAGCTTCTCTTCGTGCCTTGTGTTAGATCTTTTAATATCAATTGCTGGATAAATCCTTCTTTGAAATAAGTTACGGTCTAACTGAAGTTCCATATTTCCAGTTCCCTTAAACTCTTCAAAGATAACCTCATCCATTCTACTGCCGGTATCTACTAACGCTGTTGCAATTACTGTCAAACTTCCGCCTTCTTCAACAGCTCTTGCTGCACCAAAAAATCTTTTTGGTTTGTGAAGCGCGTTTGAATCAACACCACCACAAAGTATCTTTCCAGAATGTGGAACAACTGTATTGTAAGCGCGAGCTAAACGAGTAATGCTGTCTAGCAGGATGTAAACATCGCGTCCGTGTTCAACTAAGCGTTTTGCTTTTTCTAAAACAATCTCAGCGATTTGAACGTGGCGTTCTGCTGGCTCATCAAATGTAGATGAAATAACCTCACCTTTAACGCTTCTTTGCATATCGGTAACCTCTTCAGGTCGCTCGTCTATCAGCAAAACCATAAGTATACCATCAGGATTATTTTGTACAATGGAATTTGCTATCTTCTGTAAAAGTACTGTTTTTCCACTGTAAGGCTGAGCAACGATTAAAGCCCTCTGGCCTTTTCCAAGAGGAGTCAACATGTCCATTATCCTCATTGATATTTCTTCTGGTACTGTTTCAAGGACAACTCTGTCTTTTGGATAAAGAGGTGTTAAGTTGTCGAAAAATATTTTCTCTTTGCATTTCTCCGGGTTCTCAAAGTTAACTGCTTCAACCTTAAGTAATGCAAAATATTTTTCACCCTCTTTTGGAGGTCTGATGTGTCCGCTTACCGTATCTCCAGTTTTTAAATCAAACCTTCTTATTTGTGAAGGCGATACATAAATATCGTCTGGACACGGTAAATAATTGTAATTTACGCTGCGCAAAAATCCAAATCCTTCAGGGAGTATTTCTAGCGTTCCTTCCCCGAACATTAATCCGGCTTTCTGGGCTTGCGCCTCTAAGACCTTAAAAATGAGGTCTTGTTTTCGAATGCCACTGATACCTTGAATTTCCATCTCTTTGGCAAACTTGGTAAGCTCAGTCATTTTCATGTCTTTAAGCTTAGTAATATCCATCTGATTTTCAGTAGGGATATTATCTCTTCTTGATTCTGGCCTTGGCCGATTGTGTCCTGTTGACATTTTTCTTTCTGGATTCGTTCTGTCTACTTTTGCTGGGATAGGTCTTCCCATATCATCACCACCTGTTTTCTTGTTTTATTTAAACTACTGTTATTATCTATTATAAAATTCGCAAGACTAATCTTCTTTTTTAAAGGCATCTGCGATCTAACTCTACGAAGGGCTTCTGATTTAGTTATCTTTAAATTCTTTGAAGCTCTTCTAATTTGTTTTTCTTGTGTTGATTTAACAACTACTATTTTTTCTACTTCGTTTTCTAATCCAATCTCGAATAAAAGTGCTACATCTACAACAATTGCTTTAACTCTTTTATTCTTTTTAAGTTCACTTATTTGCTTAACTATTTCTTACTTTAAAGCTGGATGTACTGCTGCATTAAGTTTGGCTAGCTTCTTAGCATCCTTAAAAACTATTTCAGCAATTTTTCTTCTGTCAGTATCATTACCGCTTAAGACGCTTTTTCCAAAAAGACTGACAACCTTTTTAAAACAAGTGCCATCTTTTGCAATAAATTTGTGAGCAATCTTGTCTGCGTCAATGATACGAGCACCAAGGGCTTTAAACATCAAGGCAACGCCTGATTTACCTACTCCTAAACCACCTGTTAATCCTATTGTAAACATCTTAGATTTCTTTCATTTCAAGCCAATTATCGCCGGCTTTAATGCTTACCTTAATCGGAACTGAAAGCTTTAGCGCGCCTTCCATAAAATCGCGAGCAAGTGTGATCAACTTTTCTTCTTCAGACTTAACAACATCAAAAACCAACTCATCGTGAACAGTAATGAGCATCTTCGATTCCATCTCTTGCTTTATCATTTCGTTCTCAACATCAATCATTGCAATTTTCATCAAATCTGCAGCAGAACCTTGAACAGGAGTGTTTATTGCCTGTCGTTGCGCGAACTGACGAATAGAATTGTTCTGAGCTAAAATATCTGGAATGTATCTGCGTCTGTTTAGAAGAGTCATTACAAAACCTTTTTGCTCGCATTCACTTATCGTATTGGTCATAAATTCTTTAACCTTCGGATATCTTAGGAAATATTTATCAATAAATTCCTGCGCCTCAAATGGCGAGATATTTAAGTCCTTTGATAATCCAAATGAGCTCATTCCGTAAACAATACCAAAATTAACTCTCTTTGCCGTGTTTCTCATTTCCTTTGTCACGTCTACCTGATCGATATCAAATATCAAAGATGCGGTAAAGCTGTGAATATCTTGATCATTTTTAAAAGCCTCTGTAAGCATCTCATCGCCTGATAAATGCGCCAATATCCTTAACTCTATCTGAGAATAATCAACTGCTAAAAGCGTTCTTCCTTTTGATGGAACAATTGCTTTTCTAACCTGCCTTCCTAATTCTGTTCTTATCGGAATATTTTGCAAGTTCGGTTTGCTCGAGCTTAGGCGACCTGTTTCAGTTCCTGTCTGATTAAATTGCGCGTGTATTCTGCCGGTATCTTCATCAATTAGCTTTGGCAAAGCGTCAATGTACGTTGATTTAAGTTTCGCTATTTGACGATACTCTAGCAACAACTTTGGAAATTCGTAAGTCTTAGCTAACTTTGTAAGAACGCCTTCATCGGTTGAGAACCCTGTCTTTGTTTTTTTGACAGGCGGTAAGCTCAACTTATCAAACATAATGTGACTTAGCTGCTTTGGTGAATTTAAATTAAATTCTTCTCCTGCCTGCTCGTAAAGATCAGCAGTAAGTGTCTTTATCTTTTTATCGCCGTCTTTTGATAATTGAGCAAGAAGGTCCAGATCAAGCGCAACTCCGTATTTTTCCATTTTTGATAATACGTAAGTAAGCGGCATCTCTATTTTATTAAATAAATCTACTAACTCTTTAGACTTAAGCTCTTCTGTCATCAAAGGATACACATCGTAAACAGCCTTTACTTCACTTGGGCTTTTATTTTGCTCTGGCAATGTTATCTTAAGATGATTCCAGGCAATGTCAGTAACACTAAAAGACCCTTGCGCTGGTCTTATCAAATACCCTGCGACCATTACGTCAAAAATATCACCTCTATCTTTTTCTAGTTCGCTTAAAAACTCAATATCAGATAATTCTCTTAAGACACCTTTAAGATTGTGTGTTATTTTTGTGATTGCCTTGTCTTCGAATATTGAACCTAGCTTTTGAGCCATTTCCTTAGAAACGCAAACAACTTCATCTTTTCTTGTTGCGATTAAAAGTCCTTCCGTTGAAAACAAATCTTCTGTCTCTTTTTTATCAACAAGAAAGGCAAACTTACCTTCTTCTTTTATTTCTTTTATCAAAGAACTTAAAGCCTCATCGTCTTGAATCGACTTTAAGGTTATTTCTTTTTCATCTTTAGAACCAACTTCATCTGCAAGCTTTTTAAACTCTAGCTCCTTAAACAATTCAAAAAGTCTTTCATTATTTGGAGCCTCCACCTTTAGCTGCTTTAAATCAATTTGAAAAGGAACAGTTATAACAAGTACTGCTAGTTCTTTGCTTAAAAAAGCGGTGTCCTTATTGAGTGTTAACTTTTCTTTAAGCTTCTCTGGCTTTATTTCATCTAAATGCTCGTAAACACCTTCTAGGTCACCGTACTGATTTATCAGCTTTTTCGCTGTTACCTCGCCAACGCCTAAAACTCCTGGAATGTTATCTGACTGATCACCTGCAAAGCCAATAAAATCAACCATCTTCTCCGGAGCAAATCCAAGCAATTCTTCTACGTCCTTACAATCAAGCAGCTTATCTTTTCTGGCGCTGAAAAACTTAACCTTATCATCTAGGAGCTGATACAAATCTTTATCTTCACTTACAATTACCACTTCAATGTCCTCATCAAATTTGTGCTTTGAAAGTGTCGCGATGATGTCGTCTGCCTCAAAACCGCCTAATTCAAATATTGATAAATTGTAAGCCTTAATAACATCTTTTATTATCGGCATTTGATCAATCAGTTCGTCTGGCATTTTAGGGCGCTGTATCTTGTACTCTGCGAACTTTTCCTGACGATGCGTCTTCTTTTTTGAATCAAAACAAACTGCAACGTATTCAGGGTCAAAGTCGCGTAATATCTTCTTTAAGATATTAATAACTCCAAAGACAGCATTTGTCGGTTGTCCCTTGCTTGTTGAGAGTCCCCGAACCGCGTAAAAAGAGCGATAACATATTGTATGAGCATCAATTAAAAATAATCTAGGCTTTGCCATTATCTTTTAAATTTCGTTTATTTTAGAATTTTATATTATTTGGAATTTGAATCAGTATTGCGACCAACAAAGTTTCTTAAGAAAAGGTCGTAATCTCTAGTGGGGACGCGCGAAAACAAATAAAAAACTAATCTGTCGCTCCACTAGATTCTTCTGAAATGATGGAAAGTATTTCTTGGGCTTCTTTTCTCGCGGAGTTAAGATCTCCCTCATCTAACTTCTCTTCTACTTGTTTAAACTGCTCTCTTATTTTGCTCCTAATCCTTTCTTTTTCCACCGCTTCAATAGCTTTAACAACCTTTGGGTTTTGTGGTGTTATCTTTAGAGCTGACCTAAGTTCTGCTGCTGCCTTATCGTAGGCGCCCTGCTCTAAATATTCATTGCTTTTCCTAAAATGTTCGCTTGAATGCTGTAGCTTTGTTTCAAGATCTTCTTTTATTCTTGCAGATAATTCTTCAGACAATGCTACTACTTGACTCTCTATTTCTTCTCTTTGTCTCGAATAAATAACTTCCTGATATTCTGGACGAATTTTAAGTATTTCGTATCTTACTTTCTGCGTCCACTTATCATTAGGATCACCTGATTCGTAACGTATCTTAAAATATTTGTAAGCCTTTTCTAACTGACCTAATTTCTTGTAAAAATAAGCTAGATTTGAATACGCTGGCAAATAATCTTTATTAATATAAATGGCTCTTAAATAACATTCTTCGGCTCTTTGATTAAGCTCTGCTTCTTCGTAAAGAACTCCCAAATCATTGTAAGCAACAGCGTTTTCAGTTCCTGTACCTAAGGTCAATGCCTTAACGTAATAGGCCAAAGCTTCGTCAATATTACCTCTTTTTTGAGCTTCATACCCTTTAGCTCTGTAATCTTTCGCTGTATCAAGCGCTGTATTTGCTAAAACTTTTGAATGAAAGGTAACTAAAGAAATGAATAAAAGAAAACTAAAAAGAATACGGATAGATTTTTTCCTTATGTTATTTGCATTAAGCATAATATATTTATTCACTTTTGTCAAAAAAAATAAATGAGCACATAATTTACGCAACTAAAAGGAACATAAATTGAGGTGCGAATTTATCCCTGCGAAAGCAGGAATCCCATGTTTAACCTTAAACAGATTCGCTAATTTCTTTATTTTCAGTATCTTCTGCCGCAAAACTAAGATCAACGGCTCCATCGCCTACAAAGTCTTCAAGGCTGCTTACGCTTTTTCTTTCTTCTATTAACTTTAAAAATCTGTCTTTTTCGTGATCACAATTTATTAAGACAGCCCCTACTATTGTTTCATCCTTTACAAAGACTTTCCTTAAAACTCCAGAGTCTTCATCAAGTTTCTGTACCTCTAAAATACTATCATCTTTTTCTACATCACACAAAGAAATTATTGAAAAATCCTCTGTTTTCGCAAATAAAGGCTGTATCTTAGATTCAAACTTCTGATCTTGACCCATTATCTTAGAGGCCAAAATATCTCCTTTGTATTCCGACTCACTTAAAGTAAGAAAATCGCTATCAAATGTTGTTCCATCCGAACACTCGCAAGTGTTTCCTATTGCAAAAACATCTTCTAGGTTTGTCTGAAATTGCTCATTTACTTTTATCTTGCCCGTGTCTCCAATATCTAAGCCTGCAAACATTCTTAAATCTTCTTTTGCATCGCAAAATACTAATATCTGAGTTGCAATTACTTTTCCCCTACCTAACCTAACAGCTTTTATGTAGCTGTCTCCCAATATCTCAGATATTGATTCTTGACCAATAAAACGTATCCCTAAGCCTTTTAAATTGTTTAATAGCCAATCACCCTCTTCAGAGTTAATGATTGAAGAGACAGCAGATCTATCAGATGAAACTAGAATAACTTCTTTTCTGTTCTCTGCAAATGCCATTGCCGCCTGAAGTCCGGAAAAGTTATCAGCCCGAACAACAATCGTTTCTGTAATTGATATCAAACTTAATATTTCATTTATCTTATCTAAATTCTTAAAATCGTAAACGCCGTCTTTGTTCGCTCCCTTGATATCTGGCAGCTTACCACAAGGCGCACTCGCTATTACAAGCAAGTCGTAATCTATCTGTTCTTTGTCTTCTGTAAAAAGTTTCTTTTTATTAAAATTTACTCTTACTATTTTTTTATCTAAAACAACATTAATACGATTCGTTTGATAAAATTCTTGTGGCCTACAAGAAATATCATCTTGCGAAACGCTGCTAGCAAGATATTTAGGCAATAGCTCGCTGTTGTAAGGCTGATGAGCCTCCCAAGGTATTATTGTCAATTCACTTTCATTATCTTGTAAACGAATCTTTTCGAGTGCCTTTATACTTGCGGCGGAATTTCCTAGTACAACTATTTTCTTCATCTGAATTTACTTAACCTTCCATTTGTATCTTAAAAGCTACAATACAATTTTTCATCAAGCTAACAACAGTCACTGGACCAACTCCACCAGGGACAGGCGTGATGTAAGCTGCTTTTTCTTTTGCTGTATCAAATTCAACATCACCTACAATCTTATCTCCATCTTGATTAATTCCCACATCAATAACAATCGCACCTTCTTTAATCCAATCGCCCTTAATCACAGACTTTCTTCCAACAGCAACAACTAAAACATCTGCGCGCGATACGTGCTCTTCTAATTTTCCTGCCTCGCTTGTTGCGATGTGACAGATAGTTACTGTTGCATATTGATCTAATAAAAGCAGACTTAAGGGTTTTCCAACTATTTCGCTGTGTCCTACAATAACAGCTTCCTTACCCCTTAAATCAATGCCGGTTGATTTGATGTGTTCCATTGCTGATGCTGGTGTACACGGAATTATCTTTGTCTCGCCTAATATCATTCTTCCAATATTATTTGCATTAATGCCTTCGAGGTCTTTAGCTGTATCTAGATGTTTTGCTGCAGCGTTGTAATCTATTTGACTTGGCACTGGCTTGTGAATCATTATTCCGTTTACATTTTTATCTTTATTTAACTCTTCTATTTTTTTAACAATTTCATCCTGAGTTACATCTTCAGGGAATATTGCAAGTTCGTATTTAATACCAATATCTTCTGCTTGTCGTTTTTGAGAATTTGCGTAGGCGCAGGCGCTGTGATTCTCTCCTATCATTATGTTGACCATCGAAGGGGTCTTTGAAGTTTCTTTAAGAAGCACTTCGATCTCTTTTTTAAGAGCGACCTTTAGGTCTTGCGATAATTTTCTTCCATCTAATATTTGTGCAGACATATTTTATCCTGTGTTTATTATTGTATCCTCGCCTTGTCATTGCGAGAAAGTGTTCAGAAAATCCAAACCAACGCGGCAATCTAATTTTTCTAAGATTGCTTCGTTGCTTCGAATGATTGATTAGCGCCTCGCAAAGACGACTCGAAAAGTAACAACTATTGCTTGGTCAAGACTATTGCGCTGTTGTAAGAGGCGAAAATCATTTCAATTGCTATTTCGATATCGCCCATCAAATTTTTGTTTCCCTCTTCTACCAAGAAAGATACTAGTCCGAGTTCTTTGTAACAAAGCTTACAAACCTCAAGCGGAATACCACGAGCTTTTTTTGCAGCCTTTTTTTGCTCGCTTACCGATTTATCTCGTGCGGCGACAACTCCTTTGTACGCATCTGCGTCTAAATCAATTAATTCAATAAGTCTTTTTCTTATTTTCTCGCTATCTAAAATTATCTTCTTTATCTTGCTTTCTTTAGCCTTTTTGCCAGTCTTACCCTTAGAATAGTTTGCGACCATAAGTACAAGTGAGGAAGCTGTTGCTCCCACTAAAGCAGCAACAGAACCGCCACCCGGAGTTGGCTTTTTCTCTGATAACACCTTCAAATAATCACTTATTAAGTAATTTTTGTATTTTTTCATGATTGATTGTTTGGAATATATTAAGTACTGCTATTAATTGTCTTTGAATTGGAGATATTGCGGGAGATCCGCTTCGACTTCCTACCTGTATCTAGGATTACATCATAACTTAAACTTCAATATTTTGCAATATTTTATAATAAATAATAAATAATACTAATTCTTATTATTTTAATATTAATAAAGAGGTCATTTAGTCAGAATCAAATGCTCCTTTAATTACCTCTATTTCCTTTATTTCATTATCATCACTTAACAATATCGACAATACATCAAATCTAATATCTGTATCACAAATATTGTTTTTCGCTAAGTATATTTTTGCCGCATTGATTATTTTACCCTGCTTGCTTACTAGCACGGCTTCATACCCTACCCCAAAGTCTAAAGACTTTCTTGTTTTTACCTCAATGAAGCAAATTACCTTTTTATCTTTAGCAATTATGTCTATCTCACCTATTCTTGTTAAAAAATTCCTCTCTACTATCTTGTACCCATTTTTCTTTAAAAATGATACAGCAAGATCTTCTCCGATTTTACCTAAATTCTTTTTTTCTTTTGTCATTCGTTGGCAGATATTTTAAGGCAAGGCGACTTTAAAAGTCTTTCGATGAATTTCTGAGGGACCAAATTCTCTAATAGCAAGCCTGTGTTGTAATGTTCCGTATCCTTTGTGCTTCTTAAAACCATACTCTGGAAAAATCTTATCGTATATCGCTATCATTCTGTCTCTTGTAACCTTAGCCACTATTGACGCACAAGAAATAGAAAAAACATGATTATCTCCGCCTACAACAGTTTTGTAAGGATAAGGAGACTTTAGCATAAATTTGTCTCCGTCTACTAGAAGACATATTTTGCTTTTGAAATTTTGTTCTTTGGTTATTTCTTCTGGCAGCTGTGAGACAAGATGCTCAACAGCATTTCTCATCGCGTAAAATGTAGCACGAAGAATATTGTGCTGGTCTATTACAAGTTCGTTTATTACACCAACACCCACGTAGGCCTTTTCATATATTTCACAAAATGCCTTTTCTCGCTTTGACGCAGAAATCTTTTTTGAATCGCATATTTTATTTTGGAAGTCTTCTGTGCGAACAGCAACTGCAGATGCAACTACTGGACCTGCTAAAGGTCCACGCCCGGCCTCATCGATGCCGACAATCAAGTCAAAACCTTTTTCTTTGACCTTATTTTCGTATTCTAACATTTGGGTCATTCTTTTTTATTTTTAATAATGCCCCTGATTTCACCGATTAAAAATAGATTTCACCGATCAAAAACATACCATCTGTATAATCTTATTTAAAAATCTGTGTAATCAAACGCCGATACAAATCCTTAAAAAAGGCGTTCTTTATTGCGTTTGTCTTTTTTTTACCTTAGCCTTTTTACCTATTCTATCTCTTAGGTAATAAAGCTTAGCACGTTTAACAATACCCTTGCTAAGAACTTTGATGCTATCAATAACTGGAGAATTAAGCGGGAATGTTCTTTCAACTCCTTCTCCGTAAGAGATCTTACGTACAGTAAAAGTTGCGCGAATGCCTCTTCCTGTCTTTCTTATTACAGTTCCTTCAAAAGGATGAAAACGTGTCTTATCAGCTTCTTGAACTTTAATTTTCATTTTTAAAGTATCTCCAACTTCAAAATCAGGGAGATCTGAACGTATACCTCTATCATTAATTTCTTTAATTGTTGCTCCTACATTAGTAACCATTTAAAACTACCTCCTATTTACTGTCATTCCTTACAAAGGTAAGAAATCTTTTCTTTACTGACGAGATTCCGGTCTTTTTGCTTACGCTTAAAACCAGAATGACAACATTATTTATTATTTTTGTCCATTAAGTCTGGTCGGTTTTTCTTCGTCTTTAAAACAGATTGTTCCGTTTGCCAGTCTTTTATTGATTTATGATGCCCAGATAGTAACACATTTGGAACCTTTTTGCCACGAAAATTTGAAGGTCTTGTATATTGTGGATATTCCAGCAAATTACCCTCAAAAGACTCATCTACTAGCGATGCTTCTTTTCCCAACACTCCTGGAATAAGCCTTACTAAGCAATCTACTAAAACTGCTGCTGGAAGCTCGCCTCCAGTTAAGACGTAATCGCCAATTGATATTGTTTCATCAACAATGTTATCAGCGACTCTCTGATCAATTCCTTCATAATGTCCACATAGTATAATCAAATTTTTAATTTTCGCCAATTTTTTTGCATTTTTTTGCTTTAAGGGTTTTCCGGTTGGGCACATCAAAATTACCTTGGCATCCCTTCTGCCTTTTATCTTTTTTACTGCATCAAAAAATGGCTGAGGCGTCATCACCATTCCAGGTCCGCCACCAAAAGGTCTATCATCTACCTTTTTGTGCTTATCTAAAGTAAAATCCCTTAAATTATGCACCTTTATCTTTAGCTTCTTTTTCTCTTGAGCTATTTTCATAATAGACTCATTTAAAATTGGCTTAAACATCTCTGGAAAAATTGTAATTATATCTATTCTCATAATGAATAACCTCACTTCGTTCGGAACTATTACATTGAAACAATCAAGCATTCTAATTTCAATGCAATAAATCTGAACCGTATTCTTTTAAGAACTTCTTTTGAAATTCTGCGTAATTATCAGCTTCAATAGCTTTTCTAATTTTCTTCATTAAATTAACATAAAAATAAAGATTATGGTAAGAAATTAATGTTAAGCCTGATATCTCTCTTGCGCTTACCAAATGCCTTATGTATCCTCTTGAATAATTCTTGCACACGCGGCAATCACAATTCTCATCAATAGGCCCTTCATCTTTGGAAAATTCTTTATTACGGATAATTACCTTACCCTTATTTGTAAATGCTGCGCCATGGCGACCAAATCTTGTAGGAATACAAGTATCAAACATATCGATGCCTTCGCCTACTGCTTTAACTATTTGATCAGGCAAGCCTATTCCCATAAAATATCTTGGCTTATCCTTTGGCAAGAAAGGCATAACATAATCAATGGCCTTAAACATTTCTGGTACTGGCTCACCAACACTTACCCCTCCTATTGCGTATCCATCAAAATCTACGCCCAATATCTCTTCTGCTGATTGTTTTCTTAAGTCTTCGTAAGTCGCACCTTGAATAATACCAAATTGAAATTGTTTTGAAGGTGCCTGGCTCCCTTTGGTGCCTGACTCCTTCGACATCTTTAAAAAATGTTCTCTAGAGCGCACGGCCCAATCTGTCGTGCTTTTAACTGATGCCTCGGCTTGCTTTCTATCACACGGATAAGGTGCACAAACATCTAGTGGCATCATCATATCCACCCCAAATGCACGCTGAGTATCAACAACACTTTCTGGTGTAAAGAAAAGCGTTGAACCATCTAGATGAGATTTAAATTCGACTCCATCATTCTTTATTTTTCTAAACTTAGTTAAACTAAAAACTTGATATCCGCCGCTATCTGTAAGTATTGGCTTATTCCAGTTCGTAAATTTATGTAAACCACCTGCCGATTTAAGAACATCCATGCCTGGTCTTAAAAATAAATGATACGTATTTGAAAGAAGTATCTGTGCTTTTATATCGTGTAAGTCTTCGAACACAAGAGATTTAACTGTACCGCTTGTGCCAACTGGCATAAAGAAAGGTGCTTGTATTTCTCCGTGAGCAGTACTAACAACTCCGCGCCTAGCTTTTGTATTTTTATCTGTTTTTAATAATTGAAACATCTGCTGTTCCTATTCTTTTTTTACTCACTACGTAGTGACTACGTAGTTGTTCTATTTCTACCTCTGTCATTCCTGCTCATATGCGTCATTGCGAGGAGGTGTTCAAAAATTTAAAACCGACGCGGCAATCTAGAATGAGATTGCTTCGTCGCCTTGACCTGCTGATTAGCTTCTCGCAATGACATAAAAACCTTAAAAACGAGATCCCTGCTTCCGCTTCGCTCCACAGGGATGACACGCTAGAGTATCACCATCACATCGCCATAACTAAAAAATCTATATTTTTCTTTTATGGCACAAGCATATGCCTTCTTCATAAGTTTCTCACCGCCAAATGCAAAAACAAGCATCAAAAGAGTGCTTTTAGGAAGATGAAAATTTGTTATTAACGCATCTACTAATTTAAATTTATATCCAGGATAAATAAAGATATCAGTGCTTCCGTCTAATTTCTTATTCTTTGCAACCGTTTCAAGTACGCGCGTAGCTGTTGTACCGACTGAAACTATTTTATTTCCCTTTTTTCTTGTCTTTACTATCGAATCTAATGTGTTCCGTGAAATAGAATATTGCTCAATATGCATTTTGTGTTTTGTTATGTCAATTTCCTCGACAGGCTTAAACGTTGCATAATTTATATGTAATGTTACTTCCTTCTGTTTGTGTCCCTGCTTTTTAAGGTCGCTCAATAACTTATTTGTAAAATGCAATCCCGCCGTGGGGGACGCAACCGAACCTTCTTTCTTTGCATAAACTGTTTGATAATAATTCCTGTCCGACGCCCTATCTTTTCTTTTTATATACGGAGGAAGCGGAATATGGCCTACTTTTTCTATTTGCTTTAAAATATTTTTTCTATTAAATCTTACAATTCTTTTCTCTTTATCAGCTATCTCAGCAATAAGTCCGTCAGAACCAATAGCTATTTTTTCGCCTTCTTTAAGTCTCTTTGTCGGTCGCATTAAAACTTCATAACTGTATCCATCGTCAAGCTTCTTAAGCAAGAATATCTCAACCTCGCCGCCTGTATCTCTTTTTGCAAGCAACCTCGCAGGAATAACTTTACTATTATTTAAAACAATTATTGAACTTTCAGGTAAATACTTATTTAAATTTGAGAACACATCATGCCTTATGGTTTGTGTTTTTCTGTCAATAACCATAAGACGAGCACTATCTCTTTTTCTTAAAGACTCTTGAGCTATTAAACTCTCTGGCAAATGATAGTCGTAATCTTTTAGTCTTAACATACTAATCTTTTAATATTCCCTCTTCTTTGTAATCAACAATGTCCGTACCAGGATAATAAAATTCTAGTATTTCTTTATATTTATATTTTTGACGTGCCATATTATGTGTTCCCCATTGACATAATCCCACGCCATGCCCCCAACCAAAACCAGAAAAGTCTGCGTAATAACCCTTCATCTTTATTTTGTAATTATTACTTCTTATTTTATTAGGACCGACGATATCTCTAAAATCTTTTCCCTTAATCTTTATTTTACTTCCATCCCTTGTCAAAATTTCAAGCTCTCTTATTCTTCCGCTTTTATTACGTTCCAATATACTTATCTCTTTTATAAGTCCAAAGTCATATCCTTTTTTGTTAAGCGCATCTGAGACATCTTTTAATCTAATATTCTTCTTCCATTTATAGCTTGGAGCATCTTTCGAAAACTCTGAAACAACGCCTTTTAAAGGCGCAAGATCATGCTCCCAAAGCTCGCTTACATCCTCAGTATGTCCACCGCTATTTGAATGATAGTATGCTGGAAATATTTCTCCCTTATAACTAAGGATTTCATTTCTTGTTCTATTTGTAGCAACACTTGTCCTGTATTTCTCTGCATTTTTACCGCCGTACACTTGAGAATAGATGTCACTTCTTAAATCGTACTGCTGATCTTTATTTTCTTTTACTTGATACAAGGCATATGTTCTTACTGCAACCGCCTGTGCCTTTAAGGCCTCCATTGGCCATCTGTCGCCCACTTCATGATACAAAACACCCTTAACATATCTTTCTACATTAAGCGTATTTACTACCAATAGATTATTGTCTTTTTCTAAAAATATATCAATATCGCCTCTATACCTATGGGATTTATCACCTACATGTATTGACATCTCTTTTTTAGGAGATATTCGTATATGCCCCAACTTGTACTCAGCCTCGTCTATTTTTATATTACCATCAAGAGATGTAATAACAGCTTCACGCAAAACCCTGCCAAATGTTAAAATCTTATCTGTCTTAGGATCTATTACCTTGTGTTTTAGTCTTGTAGACACGACTATCTTGTCTGCACCTTTAAGTATCGCAACTCTTACATTTTTTCCTCTATTGATTTTTGCCTCCAGAGAACTAGCGTGTAAAAAGATTGCTGCCAAAATAAAAATTGTAATTATTTTTCTGATCATTGCTTATTAAATAAGAATAGTATTAATTTTAAAATAATATTTATAACTGTACCAATAGCTATAAAAATGCATTTGCATTGTGACATATTCTACATTCTAAAGTTAATTTAGTAAACAAAAAAAGGTAGGCCAATGTTTCCTTAATTTATCCTCTTAGATATACAGGATATTCTTCTTTGAGGTCTGCTGATTTACCGTGAGTTTCTTTCTGCGATCCATATTCTTCTGGAAAGTTTTCGTCTTCAGCAATACCAAGCAACATTGGAATTTGTGCTGGTGCGATTGGCATAATATTAAGAATAACTGGAGTTAGTCCATTGATTTCTATATTTTCAAACTCTTCTAAATTATAAAAACTATCAAAATCTATTTCCGCACCCTTGCTCTCTATCTTTAGCTTCTCAGCGTTTAAGTCAATACCACCAACCTCCTTTGTCACCATCGCATTGTCTACATCAACGCTACTTTCAAATATTTCATCTATAACTTTTATTGAACCATCAATATCCGCATGTATATCATTAAAATCAATTCTATCTTTAAGCTTTTGACTAACATATTGAAGCTTTGCATCTTTAGCATCATCTTCCGCATAAGAACCTTTATAAAAATATCCTGTTGTTTTTGTGCCTACATCTCTAAAATTGCCACTTGTTTTTCCAGCTAATACAATATCTTCATCTGAAATATCACCTTTTTTACTTTTCCTGCCCTGCGTCACTATCAATTCTCCGGGAGAATCAATAATAGTTAAAGGAGTCCATCCGACCATCATACTCAATCCTCTTTTATTCTTCGTATTGTCTCCTGTACCTTTGCTTGTCCATATAGCTTCGCTTGGAGACATTGTCCATTTCTCTCCATTATCCATAATGTGTATCTTGCTATAATTCTTTTTTCTCTCGACAACAACTATACCAATTCCACGCTCAACATGCTGGAATGTATTCTCCAAAGCAAAAGCTACAAAGTTTTTCTCTTCCCTGCTAAACTTCCCTTCAAAAGATTTGTTTCTTTCTAATTCAACCGATATATCTCTATGTTCAACATAATTATTATCCTCTGGTTTTATATGCACATCACTATCCCTGCTCTTACCTTCAAAATCATTATCAAGAAATGCTACCGCAAATACACCTTCTTTTTTATTTAGCTCATCAACTGTCGCGTGAAGCTTTTCCCAAAGATTAATATCAAAATCTTTTTCTTTGAGATCTTTCGGTGTAGGTATACTTTTCTGCGCTACACTTATCAACTCCTGGTTTAAAAAATTGCTCAAAGAAACATTGTCGCCCATCATCGCAGAATCTTCTGCTAAATTAATATTTGAAAAAATAGTAACACCGCGAGATTCCATGCTTTTTTTGAGCTCGTCCTTTCGACGTTTTAACTTATTATTTTTAACATATAAATTCTGCCCATTAGGATTATCTAGAATTTCTTCCTCCAATCCTTCTATTTCTTTCTTTAATAAACCTATATCTTCAAAAAACATAAGATAATTATTCAATTTTTGCAACACCAGCATAAGTTCTTCAAAAGTCAACTGAACAAAATTTAAACCATTAGAAGAAGAAATCTGTCCTGCCATAGGCCTAAAATTTTCATCTAACATGCCCCAAAATTTAAAAGCCTCCTTTTCATAAAGCTCCTTAAAATTACTATTTCCTTTTATATCGCTATAATCATCATCAAACTTAGATGGATAAAATTCTAAAGCAAAAAATCCAAAATTCTTATCTCCTAAAATTATTATACCCTTTTTAACACCTAATTCTTTAGCTTTTCTAATATCAGCAGAATTAAGGCTTATAGTAATATATCCTCGCCGAATAGGATGAGTATGCACCCAAATGCCATCTTTATACTTGCTTAATAAGTTGGGGGTAATAAAAGTCCCCACAAAACTTTCACCTCCAGAATTAGCAATGATAGGAATGCCATAGCGATCAAATCCGCTTTGCGCTTCTATTTTCTGTTCCACTAAAATATTCATAATATTAATTAAATGTTTTACCGCTCCACCAGTACCCGAAATAGGAAACGCTGCAGGATTAAAACGCTCGTCAATATCAACAACCCCGCCACTCAAAGAATCTTGCGTCACCATCGCATAATCAGAAGCTACAGAAATTTTGTTCTCTATGGCAAAATTAGTCTCCACCAACATTGCGTTATCTAGATTTACATCTTGCGCACGACCTGTTGTTTCTAATATTTTGCTTATCGTTGCAAAATCTTTACCACCGCAAAAATACTTCTTAGGAATTAAAGACTTAGTGGCTGGATCATATTCTTCTTTTATATAATTATAAGCACCATCTTTAAATGTTTTAAGATACTGATCATATATCTTAAGCTTTTCTTGCTTGTCTTTTATTTCAACACCGGGAGTTTTGTTTTGATCAACATATTTACGCCCCAGCAAAGATTCTTTTAGATTTCGTTTATACCAAGTAGCGAGTATTAAAGAATTATATATTTGACGCAAAGGAGCAAAAGCTTGACCTTGGTTTACCTGACGTTCTAATTCTGGAATGATGACTGATTTTATGATGCTCAATTCTAGATGCTGGATGCTGGATATTTTGTTTTGTTTTTTGCTAGTATCTAGTATCGAGGATCTAGGATCTAGATACTCCTCTTCTAATAATACTTTAAGCCTGCTTTCTACTACAAAAGCTCTATCTTCTGCTTCATAAACAACTGCACGCTCAGGCACTATCCAAACACGATTCAATACATCAGTATCTATATTAGTTGTTCCGTATTTATCAAAAGCTTGCTTATATATTTTCTCCCAGAATTTTTTACCTACTTCCCCTTCAGGATGCATTAGAGATGCTGTTATTTGTTTTAAAATATAATCTTGAGCTAGAAGGTCGCGACCCATTTCAGTAGACCCAAAAGAATTCGGAATTATTTTATCTGGTTGTTTAGGATTTAAATTGACCCACAAATCATTTTCTTTAGTTGTTAAAGATGCTAGGAAGTATTTGATAAGTTTAGTTGATTCAATTTTAAAAACTTCACCTGAGGCCTTTGATTTGCCAGAATCTATAATAAAATCAAACTTTAGAGGATTCTCTGGATAAAGCTTAAGACCTTTTATGATGGGAACTGAACCTACGCCAACGCCAAGTGCTGACAATGGTTGAATTAATATAGATTGCTGGGCAAAAGATACAGGGGTAATGGTAGACAAAACAAAGCATACTATAATAAATATTGATATTACTTTATATATTGGTGATCTTTTAATAATGCCGCCCCTTAAAGTCATTTGCTTCTTTACTTTTCTTAATATTTAACTAGTACATAAAAAGTATAAAATATATATACGGACTTTAGGGGTGTTTTTGGGGATTTGAAGAAAGCGGTTGCTTTTTATATAGAATATCTTACATAAACTACTGATAGTAGTAAGTTTAAGTAAGTATATGGCACTTCAAAATAATATTAATATTATAAAATTCTTATAAAATATTAATATTATTAGACATATATTGTATTTTTTAAAAAAGTTCGGATTGTTGTCTTTTGGGAGTGGAAGTTGCTTTAATATATTTGAGGGATTGCTCTGTGAGCTCACGTCCGCGCGAAGTTCTTTTTAAGAAGCCAATCTTTAAAAGATACGGCTCAAGCACATCAGCAATAGTATCAACTTCTTCATTAAGTGTTGCTGCAAGAGCATCAATACCAACAGGTCCACCTTTGTAACTATCGCTTATTACTCTTATAAGTTTTCTATCTACCTCATCTAGTCCAAATTCATCTATTCCTAAAATTTGCATTGCTGAGGCTACTGTATCTTTAGCTATTGGAGCGCCTTTTTCTTTTACTTGTGTGTAGTCTCTTGATCGTCTAAGTAATCTATTTGCAATTCGCGGTGTGCCACGAGAACGGCGAGCAATTTCAACAGCTGCCTCTTTGTCTATCGTAACATTAAGTTTTTCTGCTGAGCTAATTATTATATCTGCTAACTCCGCTACTTTATAAAAATCAAGATGATGAAAGATTCCAAAACGCTCACGTAACGGAGATGCTAAAAGTCCACTTCTTGTTGTCGCGCCTATCAAAGTAAACGGCTTTAAATTAAAGTTTATTGTCTTAGCATACGGACCTTTGTCGACTATAAAATCAATTTTGAAATTCTCCATTGCAGGATAAAGAAACTCCTCAACAACCTTTGAAAGCCTGTGAATTTCATCAATAAATAATACGTCACCCTTCTCTAAATTTGTTAAAATTCCGATTAAGTCGCCAGCCCTATCAATTGCAGGACCTGACGTAATTGTAATACGTGCATCCATTTCAGCTGCAACTATATTCGCTAAAGATGTTTTTCCTAATCCTGGAGGTCCTGAAAAAAGCATATGTTCAACAGGCTCGCTTCTCTGTTTTGCCTCCTCTAAAGAAACCTTTAGGCTATCGACAAGATCTTTTTGTCCGACAAAATCATCTAGCTTTGATGGGCGTAAAGATAAGCTATATACCTGATCTTCTTCAGTCTCTTGATTAAATACTATTTCTCTTTTTTCATTTTTTTCATTCATCTTGTATACTATTTTTTTCTTTTGGTTGATCTTCTACAGGTTGCTCTTCTTTGGATTCTTCTTCGATAAGACCCTCTTCGGACTTATCTTCACCAACGGGTGATGGAGCAAAATTTTCTTTATTCCTTAAAATTTCTATATCACTAAAAAGCTCTTTTTGAATAGCCTTAATTTCTTTTAAACGAATAAGCTCAAGCACAGCTAAAAATGTGACAATAATTTCTGACTTTGTTCTAGCTTTTTTAAAAACATCTTTAAGCAAAACTGATGTTTCTTGAAGCAAAAGATGCAATATATCGTGTATCTTTTGCTCAACAGTATACTCTTCCTTTACAATCTCATGAATAACATCTTCAGGTGCTCTTTTAAGAGCATCTGACAATGCATTTATAAGATCAAATAAACTAGACTCAAAATATATCTCTTTTGCACTATGCTTTATTTCGTCTAACTTACTCTGATCAGCAACCCTAGAAAATAAGTTGCGCCTATCTGATTCTTTTTCTTTAAGCTCGCCAGCGATTTCTTTAAACCTTTTATATTCGTTAAGTCGTCTTATAAGCTCATCTTCTGGAGCTTCCACCTCTTCTTCTTCCTCTACCTCTTCTTTAGGTAAAAGCATTCTAGACTTTATCTGCATAAGTGTTGCTGCCATAACAAGAAAATCTCCGACTAAATCCAAATTAAGGATTTTCATCATTTCAATATATTGCATATACTGTCCTGTTATTTCAGCAATTGAAATATCACTAATATCAAGATCGTTCTTTTTGATAAGATAAAGTAAAAGATCTAAAGGGCCTTCAAAGATGTCTAGATTAAGCTTGTAACTCATTAAAATATCACTTCTTTTATTTCTTTTATAGTCTGTTGTGCTATTTCTCGTGCTTTCTTTTGCCCATCAAGTAAAATATCTTTAACCTTTGCCTTGTCGCGAACCAACCCTTCTCTCTTTTCTTTGATTGGGGCTAATGTTTTTATCAAAGCATCTGCTAAGAACTTCTTACAATCTGTGCATCCTCTTGTAGCTGACTTGCATTCTTCGCATGCTGCCTCAGATTCCTTAGACGCAAAAACATTGTAATAGCTGTATACATTACATTTTTCAGGATGACCCTTGTCTGTTAATTTAATTCTTTTAGGGTCAGTAAACATACTTTTTGTTTTCTTGATTATCTCGTCGGAAGAATCAGAAATATTTATTGCATTATTATAACTTTTGCTCATCTTTCTTCCATCGACACCAAGAAGTCTTGGGGTCTTAGTCAAAATAGCTTCGCAATCTCTAAAGAAATCTTTTTTAAAAATATGATTAAAGCGTCTTGATATTTCTCTGGTTAATTCTATATGAGGAAGCTGATCTTCACCTATTGGAACAGCACTAGCGCGATAAAGCAATATATCTGCAGCTTGTAAAACTGGATAACCTAAAAAACCATATGTCTGTAAATCGCGTGTCTTAATTTCTCTTAATTGTTCTTTATATGTTGGGTTTCTTTCAAGCCAACCCAATGGTGTAATGCACGATAAAATCATACTTAATTCTAGATGCTCAGGAACTTGTGATTGAACAAAGAGTATTGACTTCTCTGGATCGATTCCGGAAGATATCCAATCAATCGCCATATCTATTATATTTTCATTTATTTCTTTGCTTTGCTCATACTCTCCCATTAAGGCATGCCAGTCTACTATACCGAATATACAATTATGTGTTTTTTGCAATTCAATCCAATTACTAAGAGCACCGACAAGATGTCCTAAATGTAGCTTTCCCGTTGGACGCATTGCGCTAAATACTGTTTTCACTTTTATTTCCTTTATTGGGTTTAAGGTATAAAGTCTACGGTTTAAAAAAAACATTATACTTAAATCTTATCCCTTAAACCTGAAACCTTAAACCTGAAATTATAACTTTTGTGCTATTGACTCTATTTCATAGGCTTCAATAGTATCGCCTACTTTATATTCTGTATACCCTCCTACAGAAATACCGCATTCCATGCCTTCACTTACATCTTTTGCATCATCCTTAAATCTCTTAAGCGAAGATATGGTTGCAGATAATATAATATCGCCATTTCTTATAATGTCAGCTTTTGACTTACGAGAAATTTTTCCTTTTGAAACAATACAACCTGCGATTATTCCATGCTTAGAAAGCTTAAATACTTGTCGTATTTCAGCTCTACCGACGAAGTTCTTTTTAATCTTAGCTTCAAGAAGACCTTCTAAAGCATTTCTAATATCACTTACTGCATCATAAATTATTCTATATTCTCTTATGTCTACTGGATCTTTTTCTGTCTCTTGTTTAGCCCTTACATCAACGCCAACATGAAAAGCTATGATAATAGCCTTAGATGCAATTGCTAAAACAACATCAGACGTGTTGACCTCTCCTACACCAGCATGAATAAAATTAAGCTTAACTTTATCGCTTGGAATTTTTGATAATGAATCTTTTAAAGCCTCCAAAGATCCTTGAACGTCAGACTTTAAAATAACGCAAAGTTCTTTAATAGCACCTGCTTCTATTTGAGCATGCAAATCTTCAAGAGTTATTCTAGTTGAGCTTCTTAATTTCTTATCTTTAATCTGTTCTTGTCTTCTAAAAGAAATATCCCTTGCCTGCTTTTCATCTTCTACAACATAGAACATTTCGCCAGCTTCTGGAACATCAGAAAGACCTAAGGCCTCAACCGGCATTGAAGGACCAGCTTCTTTTACTATTTTTGAATGATCATTAAACATTGCCCTAATTTTTCCATAATGTGGGCCTATTACAATAAAATCTCCATCTTTTAATGTTCCACTTTGAACTATTAATGTTGTAACGGAACCTTTTCCTCTGCTTAAATGAGCTTCAACTACTATTCCAGATGCTTTTTTATCAGCATTTGCCCTTAGCTCAAGTATTTCCGCTTCAAGCAATATAGCTTCAAGCAAATCGTCTATTCCTTCGCCTGTAATAGCAGATACAGGTACTACCATAGTTTTACCACCCCAATCTTCAGGACCCAAATCTTTTTCAGCTAATTGCTTTTTAACGCGATCAATATCAGCGTTTTTACGATCAATCTTATTAAGCGCAACTACTATCGGAACACCTGCAGCACGAGCATGATCAATAGCCTCTTCTGTTTGAGGCATAATTCCTTCATCAGCTGCAACTACAAGTATTACTAGGTCTGTTATGTGCGCTCCTCTGGCTCTCATTGATGTAAATGCCTCATGACCAGGAGTATCTAAAAAGGTGATCCTTCCTTTGTCAATATTAACAGAATACGCACTCATATGTTGCGTTATACCACCATGCTCAGCATCAGCAATTTTACTTTTTCTTATTCTATCTAAAAGAGATGTTTTTCCATGGTCAACATGACCCATGAAAGTAATAACAGGAGCTCTTGGCTTTAATGATTCAGGAGAATCTTCTTCTTGTTTATGAAATTCAATAAGCTGCTCTTCTTGCGTCCTAATTTTAGCTAAATTAAAACCAAATTTAAGCGTTAACTTACCTACAATGCCTTCATCTAGACTTTGATTAATATGAGCAAATAAACCCATATTCATAAGTTCTTTTAGAACTGCACTTGGCTTTTGTTGAATTTTTGTACTGAAATCTTTAACAGTAATTGGTAATTTTATTTCAATATCTGGTAATGATGCATCTACTGCTCTCTCGGTAGATAAATTTCCAGCATCTGTCGCATCCGATGCTTCTAAATGCTTATCAGCCTGCTGGGCAGCATCTGCTGCAACAGTAGAATTTGTATCTTTACCATCTCTAGGAAGAGTTATTCTTTTCTTCTTATGTGCAAAAGGTTTTAAAGTTATAAGGGGTTCCCTTGATATCTTTGACTTTGTCTTCTTCTGAATCTTTTCCTCAACCTTAACATCTTTCTTCTCTTCAACCTGTTCCTTTTTGTCCTCGACAACAACCTTCTCTTTGCTTGATTTAACTGTCTGCTTTTTCACATCTTCTTTTTCTTTAACAGTCTTTGTTTTCTCTGCAGTCTTTTTAGTGGCAGTCTTTATTTCTTCTTTCAGCTTCTTTTCTTTCGTTTCTTTTACTTCTTTTTTCTCTTTTGTTTCTTTCTTCTTTACAGGCTTTTTAGCCTCTTTCTTTGTTTCAGCCTTAACCTCTTTTTCTATCTTTTTAGGTTCTTCTTTAATCTCATCTGCTTTCGGCAACTTTTTATCTTTTAAATGATTCTTTATTACAGAAACAACGACGACATTTAGCTCTTGATTGCTATCTTTTGCTTTAAGCTTCAGCGTCTTAAGTTCCGACAATATGGCTGCGCTTGTCGTATTAAATTCTTTTGCTAAATCAGAAACTTTCATAAATATATATATTCCTCTCTCAAATCATCTTATTGTCCAAGCAATGATTTTGCTTCTTCGATTAATTTTTCTGCCTTAATTTTACCTAAACCCTTTATTTGCGTCAAATCTTTAACGCTGGCCTCAGATATTTTCTCAAGTGAACCAAATCCTATTTCCTTTAGCTTGCTTAAAATATCAGAATTAACGCTAGTCAAATTAAGACTTTCTGAATTTTCTTCTGGCTCTTCATCACCTTTTATTCCTTCTTTTACCTCTGGTTCTTCAGTTTTGCTTTCAACAACTTCTTCTTTGCCATTCAATATATTTTCTGCACGTTCTTTTTCTTGATCTTCTTGGTCTAATTCATCCTGAAGTTCGCCCCATTGATCAAAAGAAAAAAGATCAAGTTCCCATCCTACAAGCTGACTTGCCAAACGAACATTCTGGCCATTTTTACCAATAGCTAAAGATAACTGATCATCTGCAACTATAATATTAATCTTTTTATCTTCATGATTTATTTGTATTTGCGATATTTCAGCAGGAGACAATGCAGCCTGAATATATTCTTTTATGTCAGACGAATATCTAACAATGTCTACCTTCTCGCCTTGAATCTCGGCAACGATATTCTTTACCCTAGCTCCACGCATTCCAACACATGCTCCAACACAATCAACTTTTTCATCCTTAGAATAAACAGCTATTTTTGTTCTTTGTCCAACATTTCTTGATATTGCTTTAATTTCAACTATCCCCTCGTAAATCTCAGGAACTTCAAGTTCAAATAAACGTTTTATAAAGTTAGGATTAGAACGAGACAATACAACCTGCGGACCTCTATTTTCTCTTCCTACATCCACAATATATGCACGTATTCTATCACCTTGTTTAAATTCTTCGCCTGGAGACTGTTCTTTTTTAGGTATATACGCTTCAGCTTTTCCTAGATCAACAATGATACTTCCCTTTTCAAAACGATATACACTTCCGCCAATAATTTCACCTACTCTGGTTTGATACTCTCCAAACACTACATCTTTTTCTGCCTCACGTATTTTTTGTATCACAACCTGTTTAGCGGTCTGTGCAGCGATTCTTCCAAACTCTCCAGAGCGAATCTCTTCATCTCCAGCAAATGCTGAAAGCTTGCCTGTTTTAGTGTCTAAAACGACTCTAACGTCTTCCTCTTTATCTACTGTCCATATTTTTCTTGCAGCTGAAGCAACTGCTGATTCAACAGCACTTATAAGTACGGCTTTATCAATACCCTTATCGCGCTCCAATTGTTCAAGTATCGTTAGCAATTCATTTGTTTCCATTTTTATTTCCTTCCAGTTCTATATAACTTGTACCGCTTTGTTAATTTTATCAAACGGAACTGTTATTGATTCGTTTTTAACATTAATAACAACTTTATTATCTAAAACTTCTTTTATTTTTCCCTTATGTTCTTTTTTACCTTCGATCTTTTCTAAAAGATAAAAAATAACATCACGATCAATTACCCTTAAAAAATCTTTCTTGTTTTCAAGCGGCCTATCTAATCCTGGCGATGCAACATTAACAGAATATGGCTCTTCTACTAATTGTTCCTCCTCTATCTTTTGCAAAATATGCTTATTTAGAGAAGAACATTCGTCAATAGTGATACCACCTTTTTGCCTATCCGCTATTATCTCAATTTTAGTCTCTTTATTTACCACCTTTATATTGATATCAACAATTCCTAAAGACGTTTTCTTAAGAAATTCAGATATCTCTTTTTCTATTATTTGTTTCAATTCTTCAGACATAATTACACTAACTCTTTTATTTTCTTTAAAGCCTCTTTGCTGTCCACCAACACAGTTTCTTGATTATATCTCGTCTTTATTTCAACTTTTCCATCTTTTAAATTTCTCTGTCCTATTATTATGTGGACTGGAATTCCTATAAGCTCAGAATCATTAAGCTTACTACCAACACTTTCATCTCTATCATCAATAAGAACATCAGTACCTAGTGCTTGGAGCTCTTTATAATATTTATCAGCTAGTTCTGTAGTCTCATCTGAGCCCTTTTTACCGCCAAGCGGTATAATTTCAACATCAAAAGGAGCAACATTCTTTGGCCAAATAATACCTTTATCATCATTATGTTTTTCTATTATGGCTGCTATAACACGACTAACACCTATACCATAACATCCCATAATAATATCTTTAAGCTTTCCATCATCATCTAAAAATTGTGCACCTTGTGCCTTACTATACTTTGTCCCTAGCTGAAATATATGACCTAACTCAATTGCTACTTCTTTCTTTAATTTTGCTTTCTTACACTTTGGACAAGTCTTTTGATCGTCACAAGTCTCATTGATTGCGCTACAAAACCCACACGAAGAACACATCACAAGAGAATCTTCTCCTATTTCAGCTGGTACCATAAACTCGTGCGAAACATCTCCACCCATAGCGCCAGAATCAGCTTCTAATATAACTGTGTCTAATTCTAATCTTTTAAAAATTCTTTTATAGGCTTCATACATCAACTCGTAATTCTTTTTTAAACCCTCTACATCGCGATCAAAACTATAAGCATCTTTCATGATAAACTCACAAGCACGAACAATGCCAAACCGTGTACGAAGCTCGTCACGAAACTTTGTTTGAATTTGATATAACGTTATCGGAAGTTGCCTATACGATTGTACAAAATCTTTAACTAAATTTGTAATAACTTCTTCATGAGTTGGTCCAAGACACATTTGCTTGCCTCGATTATCTTCAAACTTAATCATTACATCCTTTAAAACTTCATCTCTTCCTGTTTCTTTCCAAAGCTCTATAGGATGAAGACAAGGCAAAAATAACTCTTGAGCATCAACAGCAGTCATTTCTTCCCGAATAATATTCTCAATTTTCTTCAAAACTCTTAAGCCTAAAGGTAAATACGAATACACACCCGAAGTAAGCATATGGACTAAACCAGCTCTTAAGAGAAGCTTATGACTTACAGCCTCTGTGCCCATTGGAG
>JAVCCJ010000041.1 GCA_030765585.1 Candidatus Zapsychrus exili
CGGCTTTTTCCCATTCCACATCATATGGGGCAAAAGGAAGATTCGCTTCCATTTCATGAATCACTTTAAATTTCGCGCTATTTAAATCTTTATACGATCTTATCAGCCTATACCATAAAAAACACAAGATCATGCCGGCGCAAGAAATTATCCAATAAAAGTTAGCTTCTTTTCCGGTGCATAGACCAACATAACTAACAAGAGCAACGATTGCCGTATTTATTGACAGGAAAAATGAATTAGCAGTTTGTCTACGACCGCTGATTCTATCGGCCATTTCAACATAGAGCTTATACTGTTCTAATAAATGCTCTGTGTATTTGTCGCCATATTTATCAGGAGATATTGCCATAATATCCTCACAAACTATCGATAAAATTTTTTATACCGTCCCATGTCCAGTTTATAATTTTCTTCCCATCAAGTTCAGATGGAATCTGACCTTTGTCGTCTTTATGAATATGAACACCAATAATAGGGATGCCTTCATCAACAGCACACTGCATTTCCCATTTTGCTCCATCTGCGTTTCTTGTCTTTTTACTTATCAACGCAATAAAACCCTCACATTGCTTAATGCGTGCCTTGCATCGGGTTTTACAAGAGCTATCCCAAGGATTTTTGACCGACATATCATAAAAGCTAAAGGGGGCTCTATGATCTTCGGATTGGTGAACAAGATGATCCCTCGCAAATTTATCTTCTATTGCAAAACTAATAAAAATCTGTTTAGTAGTCATGTGAGCACCTCCAATTTTTAGGGTTCTAAAACCTTATCCATTAATCCCTCAGTTTCTTTTTCAAGAGCAAGAATATCTTTCCGAATCTCCTTAAGACTGCGTAACGGCTTATATTTGTAAAATTCTTTGGTAAAGTTGATTTCATAGCCTATTTTATCTTTACTCCTATCCATCCACGCGTCAGGGACATGCGGTAAAGCTTCGCGTTTAAAATACGTCTCGATATTATCTTGTAGAGGCACGTTCTCGCAATCCCGAAGCCCTGAATCATGCTCAGGGCTTCCTTTAGAATCCATACAAATATCTGCTGTCTCATCCCGCTCTGACAATGCCTTAAGAATCATTTTTATAGTCGGAGCTTTTGCTTCATCTCCCTTTTTTTCAAAAATCTTCTTCATATCATTTACAAACTTATCACGATTCTTATACAGCTTCTTTGAATCCATCTGACTAAAAATACTCTTAATAAACTGCTGATATTTTTCGCCTTCCCCTATCTCTTTTAATGCTTTATTGCCCTTCTTTTTTGATTTTGCCAAACCGTTGAAAGCTGTTTCATTATCCAATCGATTTATACGCTCTTTGCTTGTCTGAAAATTAAGACGCAATGGCCTTTCAACAGTAACCCGCGTATAACCAAAATAATTGTTATCAAAAATCTTGCAGTATTCGTTTTCTTTAAATACTCCGTAATTTTTTGTTATCTCATCAATATGCTTATCGCTAATCTCATTGCGTTTATTTCCGAGGCTATGGGACATTTTTTCAAAGAAACTTACAGCATTAATAAGTTGTATCTTCCCTTTGCGCTTCTTTTCCTTGCGATTGGTAACTATCCAAATATAGGTCGAAATTCCAGTGTTATAAAAAAGCTGACTTGGAAGAGCGATAATAGCTTCAAGCATATCGTTTTCAATAATCCACTTGCGGATTTCACTTTCTCCGCTTCCGGCACTACCTGAAAATAACGGAGAACCGTTAAAAACTATTCCCAGACGCGCGCCGCCGTTCTCCGGCCGCATCTTT
This sequence comes from Candidatus Zapsychrus exili, assembly GCA_030765585.1. GTDB lineage: Bacteria > Omnitrophota > Gorgyraeia > Zapsychrales > Zapsychraceae > Zapsychrus > Zapsychrus exili. The sequence goes on from JAVCCJ010000041.1 coordinate 1,767, forward strand.
GAGATCATGTGCTGCAGGAATAAAAATGAGCCATCACTGATTCGCGGCAATCCTGCCCCGAACCGTCCGGCAAAACCCTGTTTTTCATATTCTTTTTTTATTTCAGCCTCAACCTTTTTCCATTCCACGCCAAACGGCGGATTACTGAGCATATAATCAAATTTCTCATCCCTCAAGCCGTCTTGCGTAAATGAATTACCATATTTTATAAGATCTGTGTTCTGCCCCTTAATAAGCATATCAGAATTACAAATTGCGTATGATTCGGGGTTTAGTTCTTGTCCGAACACTCGTAAATCAGCGTCAGGATTAAGCTCTCGTAAATATTCTTCCGCGACTGAAAGCATCCCGCCGGTTCCGCAAGCAGGATCATATAGAGTTTTAACTATTCCTTTTTTAGTCAAAATATCTTTATCGTTCAAGAAGAGAATATTTACCATAAGCCGGATAACTTCACGCGGGGTAAAATGTTCTCCTGCTGTTTCATTAGATAGATCCGCGAATTTGCGAATCAGTTCCTCAAAGATATATCCCATCTCGATATTACGAATTTTATCCGGATGCAAATCAATTTCAGCAAATTTCTTAATCACTTTATAAAGAAGGCCCGCCTTATCAAGACGCTCAATATGATCATTAAAATTAAAATGTTCCAAAATAGCGCGGGCATTTTTTGAAAAACCATTGATATAATTTTTAAGATTAGCACTGATATCATTAGGGTCTGCAATAAGCTTCTGGAAGTCGAATTTGCTTCTGTTATAAAAAGAAAGTTTTGCCTGACGTTTCAGCACCTCTTCCGCGGCCGCGGGAGATAACCCTTTTGCCTTTGGTAAATAATTCATAACCCTTTGCTTGGTCGGTTCAAGGACACAATCCAGACGGCGTAAAACAGTAAGAGGCAAAATCACCTTGCCGTATTCTGACTGTTTATAATCACCGCGCAGAAGATCGGCTATACTCCAAATGAAATTGGCTCTTTCTTTAAAATTTACTGTCATAGAAACTCCTCTTAATATTTATTCCCTACAATTTTTCACTTTTTGTTTTCATCATACACCCATAGCCTTTAAAATACTATTTAACTCGTTAACCAGGCTTCTTTTTTCATTAAGCATCTCTTTAGAGAATAACCGTTCATACGATCGTTTATCTGTCTTTTTATCTGGCGCTAAATACGTTGTTTCAAATGTGCTCTTGCATTGACCGCTACTATTGTTCTCAGTATCATCTAAAATGGATAAAAACAAGCCTTCTATGCAGGGCGTTGATTTCAATATTTCTATTTTCGGTTTTCGTTTCATGCGAGAAAGTAACTTTTTGTCAGCTTTTAATGGAATATCAGCGTCAATCAAAACAAAACACTTATCATATCCTCTGCTTCCGCACAACCTAATAGCTTTTTCTATAACATTCCGAGGAGACCCTCCGGATCCACATTCAACATTTACTGATATGTCCATATCCCGCTTTATATATAATTCTTTCACATATCGCAAAAAAGCTTTTTCTGTTGGGCCTTCACCAACAATTAAAACTGTTTTCTTTGTACGTCTGACTGGTCTTTTTCGCTGGGCCACCATTAGGACTCCTTTTAAATGTTTGGTACCGCGCCGTAAGCGCCAGCCATGTATTTCGCGTAAATATTATCATCTCGACGTATGCCTTTTAATTCATCCAACCTGTACATTTCACTTTTGCATTCTTTATTCTTTTCTACTAAAATCACTTGTTCCTTTTCTAAATGGCTTAATATTTCAAGTGAATGAGTTGTAAATAATAACTGCGTATTTTTAGGATTTGTCACCGGGTTACTAAATAATTCGATAATCCTTGGTAAAGTATGCGGATGCAGATCAATCTCTAATTCATCCATTATCGCTATGCCTCCCTGTTCAATGGCAGGCAAAAGAAAATGTAGCAAGACAAACATGTTTTTTGTTCCGCTAGATTCAAAAGCAAAAGGTAGTTGATATTCATTTTTATTAACTACGTGCACTCCGAAAGGGAAATATGCTTGTTTTTTTTCTAAAGCCTTCTCATTGTGAGTCTCTCCCACCGCAATACGAATGCCCTCTAGTCCAAGATCAATGTCTTTCAAAAAAGAAACAGCTTTCACAAATAATTCTGGATTTTTATCATAGAACTCGGCCGCTTGAAAGAGTCTCCGCCTCCCCAGCGAAACTGTATCCCACGCTTTACCCATACGATAGACATTTGTAAAAATTCCTTTCCAAAACGATGCTATTTCAGTAAGCTCATCATTTTTAATAGCTACTGATGCTGCGACAAGGGAAACATTTTTTCTTAAGATTTCTTTAACAACTTCTGTTTTTAAATTAATACGTTGAGATATTTCTGATCTCTGATCCGCTTCGTTCCATTTTCTTTTAAATAAATAATTAAAATGATTTGTTCTTTTGTCCTTTTTATATAATTCTTCCTTAATAACATGTGTCCGGCACAAATGAAGTACATACTTATAAATCTGCGCCCTTTGTTCGAATACCATATCAAATTCAGAAGGCTTCTCCCTCTGATCAGAAAAGGCAAAAGTATCAACCGGAATTTCTTCCTTTTCACCTTCTAACCCCACGAAAGAATTCCGTACAAACCAGCCCAAAAAAGCCAGAGCCTTTAAGATATTTGTTTTTCCTGAAGCATTCGGTCCGATAACTGTTGTAATTTTACTCAAATGAACACCAGCCGGACTATTGACAAACATATTGCTTTGAGTTTCCTGCCCTTTACGGATATCCTCAAAACTCATTGATGACTCTTCCGAAAAAGAACAAAAATTCTTAAAAGTAAATGAATGAATCATTTTATTCTCCTATATTGCGTGTAGTCACTATATTTTCCACTTAATAAACAGTATAATAATACCATTTTAACAATAATTTGTCAATAATTATTTTTATTTCTCTTAAAATCCATTAAATTCACTACTCTCCTTGTATAAACTAAAAAATCTAATATTCTCATGAAATAAGAAAATCAGTGTTTATTTCGCTATGTTTCGAGGTCAAAATTATCAACATTTGCGAAAATTTAATCGATTTTGACTTATTTTATAAAAAAATTGCCTTGATGCTATTCTTATGTACGATCAGGACTTGATACCGCATTTTAATAATTTTCCAAGCTAATCTAAATTTTCCAATACCTTCACGTCCTCTTTCATATGCACAGTAGGTAAATGAGCATATTTCATTGTATCACGAATATCAGAATGACCCAATAACTCTTTTATTTTGTAAATATCCACGCCTTTTTTCAATAGAAATGTGGCGTACGAATGTCTAAGCTCATGCAATCTGGTAAGACCGGCGATATTTGCTCTTTTTGCTATCCTCATAAGAACCCGCCTTGGCATATGTTTTGAATATGGCCCAAACAGAACTGGACTGTTTTTCGGTAGACTTGTTAATACCTGCTTGAGGCTATCGTGTATGGGAATTATTCTTTCTTTGGCTTTACCTGTTTTTTTATTTATTCCTTTGGGCCGAAAATTTTCTTTATTGCGTATATATATTAAACCTCTTTCGAGATCTATATCGCTCCATTCAAGACTAAGAAGTTCTGATTTTCTTAATCCGGTATGTATAAAAGTGTAGAACATAGGATAAAATTCTTTAAATTCGCTTTTACAAATAGTCATAAATTTAGTATATTCTCCTTCTGTTAATACTTTTATTGGTTTTGAATCAATTATTTCGACCGATTTCAAATTTTTAGCCGGATTTTCAGATAAATAATCCCACTCTACCGCTTTACAAAAAAAGGCCTTTAAAACAATGACATGATTTTTTAGTGTGCAGGTTTTAACTTGATTTAATCTATGCTGTTTATAGTTTTCAAGCAGTTTGGGCGTAATATCTGATAGGTTTTTGATATTAGGATATTCCTTGAGAAAATTAACGAATGTTTTTAGAATAGATGTATAGCTGCGAAGAGTTTGAGCGCGACGGTTAATTTTTATCCATTCTAAATAATCAGAAATAAAAACTTCTACAGATTTTTTTAAGAA
>JAVCCJ010000006.1 GCA_030765585.1 Candidatus Zapsychrus exili
GGGGAGAGGGTTAGGGTGAGGGGCTTTTATTCTTACCCCTCATCTCTGTCTTCCTAAAGAAAGACAGGTCTTCTCCCCAAAGGGGAGAAGGAAAAAAGAATTATTAAATAATTTTAAAGTGTTACCATTATTGTGAAGTAGTACAACGCCACGGCGCAACTATTTCTACAAAGAGCAAGAGACTGTGTTGATTTTAGCAGTATTTATTGATTGTTTATTAGACAATAGGCCGCAATTACTTTTTAAACTAGTTTTTAGTTGTAATGCTTAAATGCGAATAGTACAATTATTAATACTAATATTAATTTAAATTATTCTTAATAATGAGTGATAACAAATTTAAATACATTTTTGGTCCAGTTTCTTCTTGGAGGTTAGGTAGATCTTTAGGCATCGACCCAATTTCTGGAAATAGTAAAATATGCAATTTCAATTGTATTTATTGTCAGTTAGGCGAAACCAAAGAAATGGTTGGCATAAGAAAAGAGTTTGTCTCAACAGATAGTCTTATTGCCGAGCTTAAAAGATTTCCAAAAGCAGAAGTTGATTATTATACGTTTTCATCTAATGGAGAGCCTACTTTGGCGTCTAATTTAGGAGAAATGATAACGCAAGTTAAAGATATTACAGGAGGTAAGGTTGCGGTAATTACAAATGCAAGTTTAATCAATGACAAAACCGTGCAAAATGATTTATGTAATGCTGATCTTGTCTCAATTAAGCTTGATGCTAATTGCGATGAGATATTAAATGGGGTTAATAGACCGCTTAAAAGTGTTCTTTTTGATGATATTATCGAGGGAATAAAGTTTTTCAAGATTATATTTAAGGGCAAGCTTAGCATCCAGGTAATGTTTGTTGAGCAAAATAAGCAATTTGCCCAGAGAATTGCTAAAATAGTAAAAGAAATAGAGCCAGATGAAGTGCAAATAAATACTCCTTTAAGACCATCTGCTGCGAAGCCTTTATGCAAAGATGAGTTGAATAAAATAAAGAAGTTTTTTGATGGACTAAATGTATCATTTGTTTATGATGTAGAAAAAAAAGAGGTGCAGCCTCTTAATAAAGAAGATGCAAAAAAACGACACGGGGATTTTGATAAATAAAATGAAAAATATCTTTAAAATATTAAAAGAAATATTAAGCAAACGTATTGTTATTCTTGACGGCGCAATGGGTACAATGATTCAGCGATACAATTTAACCGAGGATAATTATCGAGGCAATGAATTTAAAAGTCATTCATTCGACCTTAAGGGTAATAACGATATTTTATCTTTAACAGCCCCTAATATTGTCAAAGACATTCATCGTGCTTATTTGCAAGCTGGTGCAGATATCATTGAGACAAATACTTTCTGTGCTAATGCGATGAGTCAGAGTGATTATAAAACAGAATCTCTTGTGTATAGATTGAATTTAGAATCAGCTAAGCTTGCCAAAGAACTTACAAAAGAATTTTCTATCAAGAATCCAAATAAGCCTCGTTTTGTTGCAGGTTCAATAGGTCCGCTAAACAAAACATTATCTATTTCTCCCGACGTAAATGATCCTGGATATAGGGCAGTTACTTTTGATGAAGTTGTAGGTGCTTATACAGAGCAAATTAAGGGTCTTATTGATGGTGATGTAGACTTACTTATCATTGAGACAGTTTTTGATACATTAAACTGTAAAGCAGCTATTTTTGCAGCACAAAGTTATTTTGAGAAAATAGGTAAAGAATTGCCGATAATTATTTCAGGCACTATTGTAGATAAGTCAGGAAGACTTCTCTCAGGACAAACATTAGAAGCGTTCTCAATATCAATAGCGCATGCAAAGCCGTTAGCAATAGGTCTTAATTGTGCGTTTGGTGCAGAAGAAATGCGTTCACATATTGAGGAGCTTTCTAGTATTGCTAATTGTTATATTAGTTGTTATCCAAATGCGGGACTTCCTAATCAAATGGGAGAATACGATCAGGATGCTACTCAGATGGCGAAATTAATAGGTGAATTTGCAAAAGGTGGATTTGTTAATATTGTTGGTGGATGTTGCGGCACAACTGACGAGCATATAAACGCAATTGCGCAAGAGGTAGAAAACATACTTCCGAGAAAGATACCTGAGATAAAGATACAGTCAAGCTACAGCGGATTAGAAGCGCTTATCGTAAGAGAAGATTCTAACTTTGTAAATATAGGCGAAAGAACAAATGTCGCAGGTTCAAAGAAGTTTGCCCGTCTTATTAAAGAGGAAAACTTTGAGGAAGCTTTATCTGTTGCTCGTCAGCAGGTGGAAGCTGGTGCGCAGGCAATTGATATTAATATGGATGATGCAATGATTGATTCAGAAAACGTTATGGTTAAGTTTTTAAAGCTTATCTCTTCAGAGCCTGAAATATCAAGAGTACCAATAATGATTGATTCGTCTAAGTTTTCTACAATTGAAGCTGGTTTAAAATGTATATCTGGTAAGGCGATAGTTAATTCTATTTCTCTAAAAGAGGGAGATGATGTTTTTGTTGAGCACGCTAAGCTTATTAGTCGTTATGGTGCAGCTGTCGTGGTGATGGCATTTGATGAAAAAGGTCAGGCTGATACATTAGAGCGTAAAAAAGAAATATGTAAAAGAGCATATGATATTTTAATGAATGTTGTTGGTTTTCCACCACAAGATATTATTTTTGACCCTAATATTTTTGCAGTTGCAACAGGGATTGAAGATCATAACAATTATGCGGTTGATTATATTGAGGCAACTAGATGGATTAAAAAGAATTTACCATATGCTTTAGTGAGCGGAGGTGTAAGTAATGTTTCTTTCTCTTTTAGAGGCAATAATGTAATTCGCGAAGCAATGCATTCTGTATTTTTATATCATGCAATTAAAGCCGGAATGAGCCTAGGTATTGTAAATGCTGGAATGATTGAGGTTTATGACGAGATTAAGAAGGATTTATTAATTTTAATTGAGGACGTTATTTTAAATAGAAAGAATAATGCAACTGAGAAATTAATTAAGCGAGTAGGAGAGTTTACAGGTGAAGATAAGAAGCAAATAGAGACTTTAAGTTGGCGCAAAGAATCTTTAGAAACGAGACTTTCTCATGCACTTATAAAGGGCATTGTTGAATATATAGAAGTTGATATTAAAGAGGCACTTATTAAGTATTCTAGTCCAATAGAAATTATTGAGGGGCCTTTGATGGATGGTATGAATACGGTGGGCGACTTATTTGGAGAAGGTAAAATGTTTTTACCTCAAGTGGTTAAGTCTGCAAGAGTTATGAAACAAGCATCTGCTATTTTACAACCTTTTATTGAAAAAGATAAAAGTAAGAAACAAAAATCAGCAGGGAAAATTCTTTTAGCAACTGTTAAAGGGGATGTTCATGATATTGGTAAAAATATTGTTGGCGTTGTTTTGGCTTGCAATAACTTTTCCATTGTTGATTTAGGAGTTATGGTCTCTTGTGAAAAGATATTAGAAGAAGCAAAAAAAGAGAATGTGGATATGATAGGCTTAAGCGGTCTTATTACTCCGTCATTAGAAGAGATAGTACATATCTCAAAAGAAATGGAAAGACAAGGGCTTAAGATTCCTCTTTTAGTCGGTGGAGCAACTACATCAGTTGCACATACTGCAATTAAAATATCTCCCCAATATAGCGGAGAAACATTTTATGTGAAAGACGCTTCACGCAGCGTAGGGGTGTGTAAAGCAATTATGGATTGTGGTTTGTTTAAAGATCTTAAAGCTAAGACAGAGCATGAATATGATAAGGTGCGACAAATTTATTCTGAGAGTTCAAAGCATAAGGAATTTGTGTCTATTGATGAAGCACGTAAAAACAGGATGTCAGTTGATTGGAGTAAGGCAACACTAAATGAACCAAAAATTCTAGGGACAAAGATATTTAAAGATTTTGATTTAGAAGAAATCGTTAAGCGTATTGATTGGACTTTCTTTTTTGTTAATTGGGAGCTACGTGCAAAATTTCCAGATATTTTAGAGCATCCTAAATATGGTAAGGAAGCGAAAAAATTGTTTGAAGATGGGGTCACCCTTTTGAGTGAAATTATTGATAAAAAGCTTATCCGTGCAAATGGTGTTGTTGGAATTTATCCAGCTAATAGTGCGGGAGACGATATTGAGGTTTACAGCGATGAGTCACGCAAAGATGTAGTCGCTACAGTTCATACCTTGCGCCAGCAACAAAAGAAGGATAATGAACCTAATCTTGCATTATCTGACACCATTGCTCCTAAAGAGACGGGTTTAAAGGATTATTTAGGTACATTTGCTCTTACTACTGGTATTGGAGTGAAAGAATTGGTAGAAAAATATAAGAAAGGTAACGATGATTACAGAGCAATAATGGTACAAGCTTTAGCTAATCGTTTGGCAGAAGGATTTGCAGAAGTGCTTCATGAAAAAGTGCGCAAAGAATTGTGGGAATATTCGCCTAATGAGAATTTAATCAATGAAGAAGTTTTTAAGGGCAATTATCGTGGTATAAGACCAGCTCCAGGATATCCGGCAAGTCCAGATCATACTGAAAAAGATATTATTTTTAAATTAATGTCTGCTAGAGAGAATACTGGAATAGAGCTAACAGAGAGTTTTATGATGTCGCCTGTTGCATCTGTGTGTGGACTTTACTTTGCATGTCCTAAGATTAAATATTTTGATGTAGGGAAAATACAAAAAGATCAAATGCAAGATTATGCAAAAAGAAAAGGCTTAAGCCTTTCAGAGGTTGAAAAATGGCTTGCATCTAACACCTAAACCAATACTGGATGTTGGTTTAGGTGCTTGCCCGTATCGTTTTACGGTTAGGTTGAGGTAATAAAAAATTATTTTTTGAATTTGTTATTTGTTTAATAATAAAGTTTTCCTCTCCCCTTTGGGGAGAGGACGAAGGTGAGGGGTCCCTCATCCTAGCCTTCTCCCTAAAAGGGAGAAGGGAGAACAGAGAGTAGGGATATTGATGGTAGAATTGACGGGAAGTCTTAAGGATTATTTTATTGTTTTTGCGGCAGGAGTTGCGGTAAGCTTTACCCCTTGCGTTTATCCTGTTATACCAATAACTGCAAGTTTTATTGCTGGAATAAACACTAAAGGTACTAAATTGACAGGATTTATTATTTCTTTAATCTATGTTTTCGGAGTAGCGATAACATATTGTACTTTAGCTGTTATTGCAGCTTTAACAGGTAAGCTTTTTGGGCAGATTCAGAATAATCCAATAACATTTCTTATTTTATCAGGCGCATTCTTTGTTTTTGCCATTGGGATGCTAGATATTATTACTATTCCGTCTTTGGGAATTTCATTGGGTAATAAAATAAAAACTAAAAATATTTGGACAGTTATTTTGTTTGGAATTATCTCTGGTTTAGCCATATCTGCCTGTACCGCTCCTATTTTAGGAGCCTTGCTTTTTTATGTTGCTTCTAAACAGAATATTGTTCGAGCAATAAGCCTTGTTTTTGTCTTTTCTTATGGAGTAGGAGCATCGTTGATTTTAATTGGAACATTCAGCGGTATTTTAGCAAAGCTTCCTAAGCCAGGACTATGGCTTATCAAAGTAAAAAAGTTTTGTGGAATTGTAATGTTGTTAATAGGTGTATTTTTCTTGATAAAAGCTATTGGATTGTTAATTTAATAAAAATTCATTAGATATCGACTTTTTAATAATAATACGTATAATAAATTAAAACTTATTTGTTAAAGAAAAAAGGAGGAGTAGTATGAAAAAATATTTAATTTTAATGTTGGCATTGGCTTTTGTTTTATCTTTTACGCAGCTAGCTATTTGTCAAGAAGAAGTAGAGGCGCCAGTAACTGATGAAGCTATTGAAGCTGTTGTTGAAGAAGTAGTAGAGTCTAATGTAGAAGAAATGGTAGAAGAAATGGAAGAAGCGGTAGAAGAGGCCTTGGAAGAGGGCGTGATTGATGAAGAAGCGGTAGAAGAGGTTTTGGAAGAGGGTGTGATTGATGAAGAAATGGTAGAAGAAATTATTTTAGATGAAGATGGAAATGTTATTGAAGTAATAGAAGAGATTCTTTTAGATGAAGATGGAAATCCAATTGAAATAGAAGTTTTAGAAGATATTTTCCAGGAAGAAGTTGCTCTTGAAGATATGATTGCTGGAGCAGTTGATGCTGAAGAAGTAACAGAAGAAATGGAAGAAGAATACGAAGCAATGGAAGCAGCTGAAGAAGTGCTTCAATAACGAAATTACAAAAAGTAGTCAAAAAGGTACCTGGTTCTTTTATACAAAAAGAACCAGGTACCTTTTTTTTGTGTTTAAATGTTTTATTCTATGAGTATACTTTGGTTAGAATGTTTTTTGTGGGGTCAAGTTTATTTAAGGTGTAGAAGTGAAGTCCATCTGCGCCATTATCAAGTAAGTCTTTGCACTGTCGTGCTGCAAAATTAATTCCAGCCTCAAGTGTTGCTTCTTTGTCATTTTTAATAGGTTCGAATATTTGTTTTACTTCGTTTGTTATAGTTGCACCACAAAGTGTCGAAAATTTTAATAATCCTTGATAATTTGTTATAGGAAGTATGCCGGGAAGTATTCTTGCTTTAACTTCTAATTCACGTAGGCGTTTTACATATTTAAAATAATCATTATTGTCAAAAAATAATTGTGTAATTACAAAGTCAGCTCCAGAATCAATTTTGTTTTTTAAATACTTAGCGTCTAATTCTTTATCTTTGCACAGAATATGTCCTTCTGGGAAGCCTGCAACACCAATGCAGAAATAATCGTTAAAGTTTTCTTTGGCAAATGCACAAAGTTCAGAAGAATATTTAAAGTTATCTTCTGTTGGTTGCCAATTAGGATTTTCTATTGAAGGATCGCCTCTTAAGGCCAGTATGTTTTTAATATTACGTGATTTTATATCTTCTAGAATTGTTTTTATTTCTTCTTTAGTGTTTAGTACGCAGGTAAGATGGGCAATGCCTGTTATATTAAATTTATTTTGAATAAGCTCTACGATGTCTAAGGTCTTACTTCTTTCAGTGCCACCTGCGCCATATGTACATGAAATAAAATCAGGATTAAGCTCACAAAGACCTTCGACAGTTTTGTTTAGATTCTTTAGGCCTTCTTCTGTTTTTGGTGGAAACAGTTCGAATGATAGAGTTTTATTTTTTGCTTTAAATATGTCTGTTATTTTATTCATGATATTCTTTTGAACTTTTAAGTTAATATGAGTATAATCTTAATATAAAGTGAAATTGAAATTAATCAAAGGATTTTTTAATTTGATTCTTTTTGTTGATTTTGTATATTGTTTTATTAAAAATAAAAATATTTGTCATTGCGAGGAGCGAAGCGACGCGGCAATCTATTTATGAGATTGCCACGCTCGTCTTACGACTCGCTCGCAATGACAGCAAGAAGGAAACATTATGAAAATAGCTTTAGTTACAGGCTCTTTAGGTTTGATAGGTTCAGAGGCTGTTAAATATTTTAAACTTAAAGGGTTTGATATCATTGGAATAGATAATGACATGCGAAAGTATTTTTTTGGCGACAACGCATCAACTTCTTGGAACAAGAAGCTTTTGATAGAGAACGTAGAAGGTTATAAGCACTATGACTTAGATATTCGCGATCTTACCGGCTTGACACAAATCTTCAAAGAATATAATAAAGATATCAAAGTAATAATACATACAGCGGCGCAACCATCACATGATTGGGCGGCACGTGAACCATTGACTGATTTTGAGATAAATGCTAATGGTACGCTCAATTTACTAGAGTTGACCAGAAATAATTGTCCTGAAGCTGTGTTTATTTTTACAAGTACGAATAAGGTTTATGGTGACACTCCTAACAGCTTGCCTTTAATAGAAGAAGAGAGTCGTTTTGAAATATCTAAGGATAATAAGTTTTTTGATGGAATTGATGAGTCGATGAGTATTGATCAATCAAAACATTCATTGTTTGGAGCATCAAAAGTAGCAGCAGATGTATTAGTTCAGGAGTACGGTAGATACTTTGGCATAAAAAGTGTGTGCTTCAGGGGAGGGTGCTTGACGGGTCCAAATCATAGTGGGGCTATGCTTCATGGATTTTTATCATTTTTAGTAAAATGCTGTATCACAGGAGAAACCTATTCTATTCTAGGATATAAGGGAAAACAGGTTAGGGATAATATTCACAGCCATGATTTAGTTAATGCTTTTTATCATTTTTATCAAAATCCAAAGGTAGCTCAAGTTTACAATATTGGTGGCGGTAGAGAAAATAGCTGTTCTATTTTAGAAGCTATTAAAGCTTGCGAAGATATATCAGGCAAAAAGTTGAACACTAAGTATGTAGAAGATAGTAGGGCGGGCGATCATATTTGGTATATAAGTAGTTTGGAGAAATTTAAAAGGCATTATCCTGAGTGGTCATTAAAATATGGGCTAGAAGAGATAATTAAAGAAATATTTGAAGATGGGTTATCTAAGTGGGGTAAATAGGCAATAATTTTACTAATTTTTGAATTTTCTTGACTTTGCATCAAACTTAATTTATATTAGCGACTACATAAGAAAAACAAAAATAGACGGAGGAATTTTATGTTAGCAATAGGTTTACTTTTAATTGGAATAGTATCAAGATTAATAATTCACACACCTAACTTTACGCCAGTAATTGCTTTGGCATTATTTGGTGGAGTTTATTTAAAGAATAAAAAATATGCAGTTATTTTGCCACTGACTCTTATGGCAATAACTGATATGTTTTTAGGATTTCACAATATAATGTTATTTACTTGGGGGAGCATTGCTTTAATCGCGTTTGCTGGAATTTATGTTCGCAAGAATAAGACATTTAATACAGTTTTTTCATCAAATGTATTATCAGCAGTAGCGTTTTTTGTTGTAACAAATATAGGCGTTTGGGCATCTTCTGGAATGTATACACTTGATTTTGCAGGATTAACTAGATGTTTCATGCTTGCAGTACCATTTTTTAGAATGACATTATTGAGTACAGTTGTTTATGCTGTTGCATTGTTTGGAGTATATGAGCTAGCAGCCTTAAAGCTTAAAAATACAAAGCTAGCTTTTGTATTATAATTAGTGTCATTCCGGTTTTTTGACAGAAGTCAAAAATACCGGAATCTCCTAAATGAGATTCCTGCCTTCGCAGGAATGACAGAATTGTTCTTTATATTTAAAATAATCTACATTGGCCTCCACATTGCAATGGAGTTAAAAGGGAATCTTGTTAGAATCAAGAACGGTCCCGCCGCTGTAATCCGGCTTTGCAAATCATTTAAATGATTTGCTGAGAATCTTTTCGGCAGAGTGTTTGCCACTACTCTCAAAAATAGAGAGTGGGAAGGTAGTTGAAAAGACAAGGAGAGTCAGAAGACCTGCCAAAGTAGCTACTCATTTAACCCCGTTACTAAAATGGGGTTAGTCCCAATTTTAGTAACGGGGTTAAATACTGCCGTAGACAGTGTTTATGAACATATATTTAGGAATAAGTAAGCAGGGTGCACTCCTAATTGGAACTTTTAAAAAGTTTTGATTAGGAGTTTTGTTTTTTAGGTAATAAATTGCCTAAAAAGATTACACGGATTAAAAGCAAGATTACGCCGATTAAAACAATAAGTTTTATCTGTGCAATCGTTCTTAGAAATCTGTGCAATCAAATAATCGCTTTAGCGATTATTTTAGAAAGGAAACAAACAATGAAGAAGTTATTAATTATCTTCGTAGCGCTAATATTATCAGCAAGCTTCTGTTTAGAGGTAAAGGCAGGCTATGGAGAAGATTTGGGTAAAATTGTTGTAACAGCTACAAGAATAGCGCAAAGCGACTATAAAATCTCATCAGATGTTACAGTTATTACAAGAGAGCAGATTGAAGCTTCAAATGCTCAAAGTGTTCCAGAAGTGTTAGAGGGGGCAGTAGGGCTTTTTGTTTATGATAAAAGCACAACGAAGTCATCTGTATTAGATATTAGAGGTTTTGGGGATACGGCAAAAATGAATACTCTTGTGCTTGTAAATGATAGGAGGGTAAATTCTATTGACCTCTCAGGTCCTGATCTTATGCAGATACCTTTAGAAGAAGTTGAAAGAATAGAAATTATAAGAGGAGCTGGCTCAGTTCTTTATGGGGATAATGCTGTTGGTGGCGTTGTAAATATTATAACTAAAAAAGGTGAAGGAGAATTATCAGGTAAGATAGGATCTACTTTTGGCAGTTATGATACTCAAGGGTCGGATATTGAGCTTTCTGGAGAGTATAATGATGTATCTTATTTTCTTTATTCTAAATATTTAGATGAAAGAGGATATAGGCAAAATAGCGATGTGTTGTCAAAAGATTTTAATGCACGCTTGGGATATGAAGTATCAGATAAAGTATCTGTAGATTTTAATTTTGGAGCACACAGAGATAATGCTGACCTTCCTGGAGGTTTGGATGAATCAGAGTTAGCGTCTTTAGGAAGAAGAGGCGCAGCAGATACAAGCAATATAACAACGACAGATGATAAATTTTATCAATTAGGTCTTGATATCAATCCTTGGCCAGAAGATTTATATTTTGGAGATTTTGTTATTGATTTGCATTACAGAGACAAGGAAGTTTTTGAGTCTTTTGGGGGGTATGATGCAGATAGAAATATAATCACAAAAGGCATAACTGCAAAATATATATTTGATAAAACGCTTTTTGATCGTGAAGTTAATTTTGTAACAGGTATTGATTATTATGAAACTCAAAATGATATTGTCGGAAGCGGAACAAATACAGACGATCTTACAATATCAAAAGATGAGCTTGGAATATATGGATTCTTACAATATGAGTTATTTGAGAATATGTTTGTAAATGGAGGTACTCGTTATCATAGGGCAGGTTATGCTTTTAGTAAGCATGACACTTTCTCCGACGAAGAGAAAGATCCTGATGAGTGGGTTTCTATGGGAGGGCTTAAGTATGAATATGGAAAAGGATCTAATGTTTATGCAAGCGTTCAGCAAACTTTTAGATTTCTTGCAACCGATGAATGGTACAGCACCTGGTCTGGACTAAATACAGACTTAAAACAACAGACAGGCATTCAATATGAGGTAGGGGTAAAGCATAATGTTGATGATATTGTTTTGTTGAGTGTGACTCCTTATTGGATAGAGAATAAAGATGAAATTTATTATAATTCAAGCACTTGGACTAATACTAATTATGATAAAACAAGAAGGACAGGTGTTGAAGCAGGTGCAAACCTAGATGTTTTGGAAGTGGTCGATGTTGATTTTCTTGATAAGTTAAACCTTTATACAAACTATACTTTTCAAAGGCCTATATTTAAAGACGGCACAAATGATGGAAATCATATTCCAATGGTACCAAGACATCAAATTACAGCTGGCTTAACGACAGAGTTCTTAGATAATTATGGCTTGTCTCTTATTGGAAAATATGTTGGCTCACGCTATATTATAAATGATATTGCAAATGAAATGCCACGTGCAAAACCATATTGTGTTTTAGATGCAAAGTTAGCATACAAGAAAAAGAACATGGAAGTGTATGTAGGCGTAAACAATATATTTGATAAGTTATATTCTCCTTATCAAATAAAGAAGACAGCTACTACGAGAGACTATTATCCAGCGCAGACAAGAAACTATAATTTTGGAGTTGATATTAAGTTTTAATTAAGCTGTAAAACTGTGTGAACAGTTAGGTTGTGTTTTATTCAAGGGATATATATTTATTAATATATATCCCTTTTTATTTGTATAGGTCGTGATCACAGCTTGGACCATATAAATCGTTTTTGCAGGAACGAGCGTATGAGTCTTGAGGAGAAAGTGCCTGGTATTTTAATTCTTGAATTGCTTGTATACTTAGTAAAAGTAGTGCGGCAATATAAAGCCAAATGCGTATATTAAAAGAAACATTCTTTATAAGCTTTGTGATCCAGAATATGAAGAGTCCAAATCCGATATAAATGGAAGGCATGAAATGTCTTTGCCACATAAATGGGTGGAAAAAGAAATGGCCGATAAAATGAACTCCTATAACACAGGAAAGTAAAATACTTATAAGAATTTCTCTGCTAGAGGCAGAAATAATTTTTTTTCGATTTAATAGTATTCCTCCGAAAGTTATTCCGATAGCTCCAAGAGAAAATAGTAAGTTTTTAATTTTTGTTCCTAAGGTGTATCTAGTCCACTCCATA
>JAVCCJ010000086.1 GCA_030765585.1 Candidatus Zapsychrus exili
AGAGTATCCCCGTAAGAAATAAAAAAAGTGTTTTCCACTTCATCTCTAATTTTCCATAAACGCTTTAACATGCTAGCTTTCTCGCCAGCATCGGAAAAAGATATTTTTACACCTCTAGAAGGCTTGCTGTAATATTGACGTATTTTTTCTCCCTTATATCCCACACATAAAAGAATCCTTGAGAAACCATTCTTCTTGTAAAAATCAATAACATAATCCAAGATTGGCTTTCCATTTAACTCAATAAGTGGTTTAGGTATCTCGTTAGTTGCTGGTTTAAGTCGAGTTCCCCTTCCTCCGCATAATATAACAACTTGTGCCTTGTTTTTCATGATAATGAACTTTCTTGAATAATATAATTAGGACGTTTTTTAACTTCGTCATAAACTCTGCCTAAATACTCGCCTAAAAGTCCAATCCCTAAAAGCTGAATTCCTCCTAAAAATGCCATGCCAAATATTAACGATGTCCATCCTGAAGGAAGAATCGATTGAGACCAACCCGTACTTACAGCAACTTTTAAAACAATATAATAAAAACCATAACAAAAAGAAAACATTGATACTAATAATCCTACTAATGTAAAAAATCGTAAAGGCACAATCGAAAAAGAAAATATACCGTCAATTGTAAGACGAAATAACTGCTTTAAAGAAAACTTAGACTTTCCTGCTGAGCGAGCAATAACATCATAAGGCAAGCCTACCTGGCTAAATCCAACCCAACACACCAACCCGCGCAAAAATTTATTTCTCTCCGGGAGAGATGATATAACATTAACAACTTTACGATCCAACAATCTAAAGTCCGAATGTCCTTTAAGCTCAATACCTGTAATCCAATTCATTAATCGATAAAATGCCTTGTCAGCAAAACGACGAACAAACGAAATATTAGCCTTATTACGTTTAGTCGTATAGACAATATCAAAACCTCGTCCCCATTCACTTAACATATCTGGAATCATTTCCGGAGGATGTTGAAGATCAGCATCCATAGAGATAACAACATCACCTCGACAATTCTGCAAGCCTGCTAAAATAGCTCCTTGATGCCCAAAATTTCTAGAAAAACTTAAATATTGAATACGTGGATTCTTTGCACGCAAACTCTTAAGTATTTCTAAAGAATTATCTGTACTACCGTTTTCAAGAATCAGCACCTCGTAATCTATGCCAATCAATTCCAATACAGAGCACGTCTTTTCACAAAAAAGAGATAATAACAGCTCTTCATTATAAGCAGGAGCAATAACTGAAATACTTTTAGGTTTGCGAATATCGTTTTCCATAACACACTGTCCTCCCAATAATATTGTTCTAAAACTTCAACAACTAAGTTCCCATAAAGATGATTTAGAACTTTTGTATACTTCCAAATATTTCCTATACCAAGAAATAGTTTTCTTAAGCCCTTCCTCTAAAGAAACAGTAGGTTTCCACTTTAATAAATCTAAAGCTTTTTTATTAGCAGCGCGCATTTGCCAAATTTCTGTAGGACGATAAGGCAAAGCTCCTATCTTTAATTCTGACTTTGACTCAGATTCTTTATGAATAAGAATAATCAAATCTCGTATTGCAATGTCCCTATCAGATCCAAGATTAATGACATTGCCAATTGATTTTTCAGACTCCGCTGCAAGAATAAAGCCATCTACAAGATTATCAACATAATTAAAGTCTCTAGTCTGTTTACCTTCTGTAGATTCAATAACTTCACCACGTAAACATTTAATAATTATTTCTGTAATAATAGCTCGCGGACTTTGATAAGGGCCAAATGCATTAAAAGGTCTTAATATGCTTACCGGCTTATTCATATTACTCATTTTCATTCGACAATATAATTCTCCACCATATTTTCCAACAGCATAAGGGGACACAGGTCGAGGGAACATTTCCTCTTCAAAGGGAACTTCCGTTTGCTCACCATAGCTCTCAGATGTTGAAATATAAACAAACCTTTCATAGTCGTCATAAGCATCTATAACATTTGCTGTACCCTTGATATTACAATCCAAAGCCTCTGAAACATGAAGAAAGCTATCGCCAACATGATTATATGCAGCAAAATGATAAATAATATGTGGCTTGAAATCTTTAATCTGACGCAAAGAATCTTGATTACGTATATCAGCTTCTATAATGTGCAAAGAATCCCAAACATCCACAAGGCGAATATTGTCAATTAAACTATTATACTTTGTGATAATTCCTACCTCTGCGCCCATCTTTACTAGCCGTCTAGTTAAATGAGATGGAATAAAGCCACTACCTCCTGTAATCAACACTCTTTTTTTAGCAAATTTATTCATAAGTTGTCCTCTTTCTTAAAAATGAATTATTACCATTATTATTTTTTTATATAACATACTTACTCTGGTACATCATCCATTGCCCAACGTGAACTTTCAATTGAATAGTCATCTACAATTTTCTCCACTAAAACCTTTAATTCATCAACTGACATTAAATCAACATTGTTATCTGACGAATATCTAAAATCTGAAGAGCAAAGCTCTCCCTTATACTTAAGTAAATCTTTCTTAAACATTTCATTGTGCTGAACAATAAAACACTCGCTAAATTTCACTGTATTTCTAGCTTCATCTTCGCTTATTAAAACTTCATGAACTTTTTCACCTGGTCTTATGCCCACGACTTCTTGTTTACATTCAGGACCTATTGCTTTTGCTAAATCAGTAATTTTCATAGAAGGTATCCTTGGAACAAATATTTCCCCACCTTTTGATCTATCTAAAGAAGCAATAACAAAATGAACCGCTTGATCTAAAGTAATCCAAAATCTGCTCATTCTATCGTCTGTTATTGGTAAAACTCCTGTCTTAACTCTTTCCTGAAAGAATGGTATCACAGATCCTCTAGATCCCAAAACATTTCCATATCTAACAACAGCAAACTTTGTTCTATCGCCATGAATAGCTGTATTAGCTGCGACAAAAAGCTTATCTGAACAAAGTTTTGTAGCTCCATATAAATTAACTGGATTACATGCCTTATCAGTAGATAGCGCAATAACTTTCTTAACATTATTTGATATTGCAGCATCAATAATATTAATTGCCCCTACAATATTTGTTTTAATATACTCGACTGGGTTTCTCTCCGCTGCTGGAACTTGCTTTAAAGCTGCAGCATGAATAATATAATCAACACCCTCAAAAACTCTATTTAGCCTATCCTTATCTCTTACATCACCTAACACATATTCAAGGCAAGGATATTTGTTAGGATTCCACTTCTGCCCCATCTCAAATTGTTTTAGTTCATCGCGACTAAAAATTATTAAACGCTTTGGCTTACAGTTAGTCAAAACAATTTGAATCATTTTCTTACCAAAAGACCCTCTCCCCCCTGTTATTAATATTGTTTTATTATTTAGCTTTTTAATAGCTCCTATATTGTTTATAAATTATTAACACTACTCATACTTTCGAATATTTTTTATCATTGAAAACATAAAGAATGTACGCTTGTTTTCCTAATATCCATTCTTAGTAGATTCTAAAAAATTATTGTCATTAGCAAGCTCGCCAATAAAATCTACAATATGATTAGCAATTGTTTGATCCACGTTTACACCTTCCTTACAAATTAAAAGAACCCCATCTATTTTTTCTTTACATAAATCATCAATATGCTCTAAATGGCATTCTTTTAGACCCTCATCTTTAAAAGCAATATCAATAAGCATAGAAAAATCTGACTTACCTAAAACGAAAAAATTCTTTTCTCCTTTTTCATACAAGGGAATAACAATATCTATAATCTTTTTCTTTATAAACCCTATAGAATTAATAGTTTTAAGAGCATATTTAACGGACTTCTGCATTTTTTCTGCAAAACCCCTTGGGGTAAGTAAATATCGAATTTTTCGCTTATTAAGTTGTCTTATGCGAATATATCCCTTGGAAACAAGCCTGCGGATAAG
>JAVCCJ010000043.1 GCA_030765585.1 Candidatus Zapsychrus exili
AAATTTCTTGCTGCCTACTATCAGATCTTCTTGAACTTCTCATAAGCTGTAAATAATCAAGAACAATCATCTGTACGCCATAATTTGCCTTAAGCCTTCTAGCTTTTGCACGAAGCTCTAATGCAGATATAGCCGGCGTGTCATCAATAAAAATTTTAGACTCTGATAATTTTCCTGCAGCAGCTGTGAGCTTGGGCCAGTCTGACGGTGACAAAAACCCAGACCTTACCTTATGCGCATCAACGCGCGCTTGCGAACATAGCATTCTTTGCACAAGTTGTTCCTTTGACATTTCTAAACTAAAAATTCCAACTGGAATCTTGCTCTCTATTCCTATGTTCTCTGCAATAGAAACAGCCAAAGAACTTTTTCCCATAGATGGACGTCCAGCTAAAATAATTAAGTCTGCCTTTTGAAGACCAGAGGTCATGCTGTCAAGTTTAGTAAATCCGGTTGGAACACCAGTAACATGCTCTTTTCTTTGATACAAACGATCTAAGTTTTCTATACTGTCTTTAATTAAATCTCTAATATGAAAAGATTTTTGTTTTTGTTTTAAATCTGCTACCTCAAAGATTAATTTCTCAGCACCGTCAACAACCTCTTCAACATTGCCCTTAGCATCATAACTCTCAGAAATAATATTTGTTGCGCTCTTGATAAGCTTACGTAGAATACCTTTTTCTTTAACAATCTGAACATAGTGCTCAACATTCGCGCTTGTTGGCACAAAATCCATCAAAACAGAAAGATAAGTTACTCCTCCAATTTGTTCTAATGTACCATTGCTTTTAAGTTTGTCGGAAAGGGTGACTAAATCTACATTCTTTCGATCGTTATAAAGCTCAACAACAGCTTCATAGATACTTTGGTGGGACAGGTCATAGAACCAATCCTTATCTAGAGATTCTACCGCTGATCCAATAGCCTCTTCATCAATAAGCATAGACCCTAACACAGACTTTTCGGCCTCAATATTTTGTGGAGGGACTCTTATTTCTTCGTGACCCATAGTCTTATCTTTGCAGTCACACCATCGTAAAGTTTAATTCCTATCTCAAAAATTCCTAATTCTTCGATTGGTTTCTCCACTATGATGTCTTTTCTGTCAATAGTAAAACCTTCAACCTCTATGGCTTTAACTATTTCATTTTCTGTTACTGCTCCGTAAAGTTTATCTAAATCATTTACTTCAACATTGACCGTACAAGATACTTTATTTAATTGCTCTGCTAACTTTAAAGCTGCTTGTTTTCCTTGTTCATATTCTTCTTTACGTTTCTTTTCTAATTGTTCTATTCGTCTTAGGTTTACTGGTGTTGCAACATAGGCCATTTTTTTTGGTATTAAATAATTTCTTGCATAACCATCTTTAACCTTTATAACTTCACCAACTTTTCCTAAACTTTGAATATCCTCAGATAAAATAACTTCCATACCACATCTCCTCTATAAATTCGTATGAACAGTCTATAAGCCATCCACACTTTTACTTAAAATATAAAAAATTATTTATCGTATCCGCCAACAGGCAATAAAGCTAAAAATCTTGCATTCTTTATTGAAGCACTTATATTTCTTTGCTCTTTGGCTGTTACGCCTGAAATTCTACGTGGAACAATTTTCCCTCGATCATTAACAAACTTTAGCAATAAACTAAAATTCTTATAATCAACAACTGTACCTTCAGGAATTTGAAACCTTGTTAAATTTCTTTGGCGAAATACTTTTTTTCTAGGTGTTCTTTTTTTAACAATTCTTCTTGGCAATTTACTCCTCCTTGAATTTATTCATCCCAAGCAATATCTTCTGGCTTGATAGCTTCTGGTTCTGGTTGTTTCTCTACAGTATCGGCAGCAACTGCTGCTGTGTCTTCACTTTTTTCTTTTGCTCCGCTATAAGAACCTAAAAATTGTACTCTTTCAGCTCTTACATCAATAGCACTTCTTTTTTGTCCATCACTTGTTTCCCAAAATCTTGACTGTAAAACTCCTTCAACAAAAACTGGTCTACCTTTATGAAGATACTGACAACATGCCTCAGCTTGTTTATCCCAAACAGTCACTGTAAGAAAACATACTTCTTCTTTTAATTCTCCCGTACTATCCTTAAACTTCCTATTAACCGCTATCCCTAAGTTAGCTACAGCTGTTCCACCTGGTGTGTAACGCAACTCTGGATCTCTAGTCAAATTTCCGATTAAAAATACTTTGTTTAAATTCGCCATTTCGTCCTCCTTACAAACAAACGCTTGTAGTTAATAAATAATTTCTTTGCTTTTTACAGGAAACGTCTTCTTTATGAATTTTCCTGTATCATGACAACAAAGCGTAATATCTTTTCGTTTAGTCTTAAAATTGATCTTATCTTAGCTATAGCAGAACGTTGAGCCGAAAAATTAATCAAATAATATGTTCCTTCAAGACATTTCTTAATCTTGGCAGTGAACTTTTGCTTTTCAAGCCATACTTCATTATTAATAATTTTCCCGCCTACCTTGTCAATAGTGTCAGTGACTTCCTGTAAGATAGACTGCTTTGCTTCATTTGTTAATTTTGCATCAACAATAACTACTAATTCATACTTTTTTTCTAATTCAGTTTTAACCATTTCCCTTCCTTCTGTTATAAAGTTCCATCGCTTTTTCTGATCCCTCTTTTAACCAGACAAGACAACACTCTGTTGCCTCTTCGATAAAAATTTCTAAGGTCTCTTTTTCTTTCTTATTAAATTCTTCTAATACATAATCTGCTGTATCTTTTTTCCCATTTGGACTACCTATTCCAAGACGTAACCTAGAAAACTCATCAGTTTCTAATAAATAGATAACTGAACTTAGTCCATTATGTCCTCCGTCGCTCCCTTTTGTTCTTAATCGAATTTGTTCAAAATCCAAATTAAAATCATCGCATACAATAAGAACATTTTTCAAGGCAATATCTCTTTTCTCAATCACTTTCTTTACAGCTGATCCAGAATTGTTCATATAAGTTAATGGTAAAAGAAAATCAACTGCAACACCATCAATCTCTGCCTCTGTTTCAAATCCTTTTGTTAAAGAGCTTAACTTAAATTCAGCATTAATTTTCTTTGCTAAATTCTGTACAACAAGAAATCCTAGATTATGTCGAGTATATTCATAATCTTTACCAGGATTCCCAAGTCCGACAATAAGTCTAAATTCTGACATTATTAAAATTATTCTTTAGGAGAAGCTTCTTTATCCGCAGCTTCTTCTTTTTCTTTCTTATCTTTTATAACTTCAGGCTCTACAGACTCTTCTTCGCCTTCAGCAGGTATATCTTCTTCCTCTTTCGCAGGAGAAAGAACAGAAAATAAAATCGATTCTAAATCATGATTTGTTTTAACATTTTCAGGTAAAACTATATCTTTCAAATGAATCGCATCACCTATTTCAAGTTCGCTAACATCGACTTCTATTTGTAGAGGTATCTTCGTAGGCAAGCATATAACATCTAGCTCCCAAAGAGTATGATCTAATATTCCGCCATCCTGCTTAACTCCAATAGCTTCTCCCTTGCTCACAACAGCAACCTTTACCTCAATTTCTTTTGTTAAAGATATGCGATTAAAATCTATATGAAGAAGTTTGTCTGACACAGGATCAAGCTGTTCTTCTTTAACTATCGCAGAATAACTTCTTAACTCCTTATCTCCTTCAAGTACACTAATATAAAAAACAACATTTTGTCCTTTATTGGCTCTCATTATTTTTTCATATTCTCTTTTATCTACTTTTATAGAAGTAGGTGCCTTCTTTTCTCCATATACTATTGCGGGAATAGAACCTCCGTCCCTAATTTGTTTTGCTTTCCTGCTTCCAGATTCACTTCTAACTTGTACTTCTAATTTTGTCTCTTCCATTTTTCTTCCTCTTTATCTTGTAGTTCCTTCAAATAAACAACTTATAGATTGTTCGTTATGTGTCCTCACAATAGCTTCGGCAAGTAAAGAGGCTATTGATACAACTTTTATTTTATCGATTTGTTTCTCTTTCACCAAAGGAATACTATCAGTAATAACAACTTCCTTTAATGCCTTACACCCTTTTATTCTTTCAATAGCACTTCCTGAAAGAATTCCATGACTTACGGCAGCATACACATCTTTTGCTCCCTGTTTCTTTAAGGCCTCAATAGCTTCAATTAATGATCCAGCTGTTGCAATAATATCATCTACTATGACAACATTTTTATCTTTAACATCACCTAAGATATGCATAACTTGTGTCTTTTCTGGGCTTTCTCTACGTTTATCAACAACAGCTAATCCAGCCTCAAGTTTTTTAGCATATGCTCTTGCCATCTTTGTTCCTCCAACATCTGGAGCAACAACAACTAAGTCTTTAATTTCTTTGCTTATAAAATATCCACAAATATCATTAATTGCATATAAATGATCCACAGGTATATCAAAAAATCCTTGAATCTGATTCGCATGCAAATCCATAGTTAATACTCTATGAGCTCCAGCTCCAGTAAGCAAATTAGCTACTAGTTTAGCTGTAATTGGAACTCGCGGTTGATCTTTTCTATCTTGACGAGCATATCCATAATATGGAACAACCGCTGTAATACGTTTGGCTGACGCCCTTCTTGCGGCATCAATTAAAATCAAAAGTTCCATCAAATTATCATTTGTTGGAGGACAAGTAGGCTGAACTATAAAAACATCTCTTCCTCTTATATTTTCTTTTAGTTCAACCCTAATTTCTCCCTCGCTAAATCTAGAAACAAGTACATCGGTTAAAGATATTTTTAAATGCTCACAAATATCTTCAGCTAATTTTTTGTTAGAATTTCCAGTAAAAACTTTCATTGACCTTACCTCTTCTTAAATATTATTCTAGCTGGAACACCAATGGCAATACCATTCTCTGGTATCGTTTTTCTTTTAGTTACCACGCTTCCAGCCGCTGTAATAGCATTTTTACCCACATTTACAGGTGATATAAGTATTGAATCAGAACCTATAAAAGCTCCATCTGCTATTTTTGTAGTATGTTTATTCTTTCCATCAAAATTAGCTGTAACCACGCCAGCTCCGATGTTAACATTCTTTCCTATGATTGCATCTCCGAGATAACTAAAATGCTTCATAAAAACTCCGCTTCCTATTTTAGACGCGGTAATCTCGGCAAAATTTCCTATCTCTACATTATTACTAATTCTTGTTCCTGGTCTAATACGAGCACAAGGCCCTATCAAACAATTGCTTCCTATGCGTACACCGCTTTCTATAAAAGTGCAAGGTCGTATAATAGTATTATTTCCTATCTTCACACCAGCGTCTATATAAGTAGTGTCAGGATCAACTATCGTAACTCCCTGCAGCATAAAATCATTTAGAATTCTTCGACGTATTATCTTGTTCGCTAAACTTAAATCTATTTTAGTGTTTATTCCTAAGCCTTCTTCCTCGTCCTCTGTCTCAACCGTTTCAACTTTTAATCCACCTTCAAAAAACACTTCAATTAAATCTGTAAGATAATACTCTTTTTTCTTTTTATTAAGCTTAATATCCTTTAAAGCACAAAATAATTTTTGAGAATCAAAACAATATACTCCAACATTTATCTCCCCAATGTCGCGTTCAAATCCTACAGCATCTTTGTCTTCTCGTATAGCAGAAACCTCTCCATCTTCTTTTCTAATAATCCTTCCATAGCCTCCTGGATCTTGACTAAAAGCTGTTAAAAAAGTACATACGGCATTGCTTTTTTTATGTCTACTAACCAACTTTTTTAAAGTTGCTTTTCTAAGTGCAGGAGCATCGCCACAAAGGACTATAACATCTCCCCTATATCCCTTAAAATTACGAGCTACACATCTTACAGCATCAGCTGTTCCAGAAAGATTAGATTGCTTTACAACAATCGCATCTTTTGGCAATTCTTTCTTGATCTCGTTAATCTTATGACCAAGAACAACAAATGTTTTCAAAGATCCAATAGACTTAATCATGTCTAAAACATATTGAACAATAAACTTACCGCAAATTTTATGCAACACTTTAGGAGTCTCAGACTTCATTCTGGTACCCTTACCTGCTGCTAAAATAATCGCTCTTAAGTTTTTCATAGAACCAACCGTTCTAAATGTGTGGCTCCAAGACTAATCAGAGCCACATCAAAATACTGCCCAGCCAGGACTCGAACCTGGAAAACGAGATCCAAATTCTCGTGTGTTGCCGATTACACCACCGGGCAAAACACTTTTTACAATATCTTTATATATTAAACTTTAGCTTCAGATGAAGGTTATTTGGAGGCTTCTTTTTCATATGCTTCCAAAACTTTAATTTGCAAATATTCACGAAACTTCTGAGTTATCGGATGTGCGATATCCCGATGTTCAGCCTTTGCATCTATATTCTTCTCTTTAAGCTCATTTACTTCAATTGATTGACCACAATTATTGCAAAATCTAGATCCTGTTTCATTTCTGGATCCACATTTAGAGCATGGAAATTTCATCTTCCTCGACGGCATAGCAATAAAAAATCCATCTGCTCCTTGTATTACTTTGATGTTTCTTACTACAAAAGAGTCATCAAGCGTTACTGTTGTATAAGCCTTCAACTTCTTGTCTTGACCTTCTCTTAGAAATACACGAACTTCTGTAATTTCCATGGCAGAGCTCCTTGTTTTAAAGAGTCTTAGCAATAAATACTTGACTAAATCTTTTATTTAAAATAGATTGTGCCGTAGCTGCTTTCTTCTTAGACTCAAATATCCCAAAGACACATGGACCGCTTCCAGATACCATAACCCCTTTAGCGCCCAATGACTTAAGCCTTTCCTTAATTTTTAATAATTTTGGACAAAGGCTAAAAATACTCCGTTCTAAATCATTAATCAACAATCGATTAATACGTGACAAATTGCTTTTTTTTAAATCACGAATGAGAATACTAGCATTATCCTTTGTCTTTGTCAACTGCAATTTAAATGCCCCATAAACTTGTCCAGAGTACAGTTTTATGCGTGGTACTACTAATATATGATATAGTTTTGTATTAATATTTATCTTTTTTATTACATCGCCTTTTTTGCTTCCCTTGCCCCAAGTGATACCATGCAAGAAAAATGGCACATCACTACCTATTTTACGCGCATAATTCAATAATTGACTGCTAGATAGCCCTAATTTCCACAACTTATTTAAGCCCAAAAGCGCTGTTGCAGCATTACTTGAACCCCCACCTAAGCCTGCAGCCACAGGAATATTCTTTTTTATATCAATATGCACGCCTTTATTAAGACTAAAATCTTCTTGTAAAACCTTGGCGCACTTATACATAAGGTTTTTAGGACCCTTTGGAACAAATGGATGATTACAACTAATACTTATCTTCTTATCTTCTTTTAAAGACATACTTATATAATCGCAAAGATCTATACGTTCAAAAATGGTAGAGATATTATGATATCCATCTGGTCTTTTATTTAAAACTTTAAGAAAAAGATTTAATTTGGCAGGTGACTTTAAGTTAAAGCTTCTCATAGATTGATAGGTAGGATTCGTTTATAAAATTATCTAGCGACTAACTTTTGCGTTCTTAATCTCGTTTAATTTATCAATAACATCCGCTTGTTCTGGGAAAAGCTCTAGCGATGCCTCCCAATTTTTAATAGCTTCTTCTGTATTATTCATTTTTGCATAAACATCGCCAATATGAGAATATATAATAGGATCTTTTAAAATTTGGATTGCCTGGCGCAAAAGCTCAAGAGCTTCGTTATTCATGCCTTTTTTAAAATAAACCCAACCTAAACTATCTAAATAAGCTACATTATCAGGGTCTATATCTAAGGCTCGTTTAATAAAACCCAAAGCCTCCTCTAAATTCATATCATTCTCTGCGTAAAGATATCCTAAAGTATTTAAACTGCCATCATGAAATGGATTAGTTTCTATTGATTTCTTTAGAATTTCAATAGCCTTATCTTTTTCTGCCATCTCGACATATAAGGCACCTAAAATATACATTATATCTGCATTTTCAGGCTCTATCAAAATGATTCTTTCAAACTGTTTAGCTGCTTTATCATATTTTCTTTGAGAATAATAAAGCTGTCCCAGATAACCATAGATTTCTATATTCTTCGGCTCTGCTTCTGAAAACTTTGTCAAAACTATTTCGTATTCTTGGGCTGCTTTATCATATTTTTTCAAAGATGAATAAATAACAGCTAACAAATAATGCGCCTGCACATCCTCATCATTATATTTACTCGCAAGATTTAATTCATCAATAGCCTCGGAAAGCATATTTAATCTTGCATACCCTGTTCCTAATCTCAAATGTATAAGATGATTATTCTTATTAAATTGAGCTGCCTGTTCATATTCTAAAACAGCGCCTTTAGTATTCCCAACAAGGTCATAAATGTATCCCATAGTATAGTGAGACAATCCTTTTGCGGTTGCCACTTTTTCGGGATAAACAAATCCATAGCAAGGATGAGAAAACGACAATAATACAATTAAAGCCCCAAGACTTGCTATAAATTTAATAATTTTAAGTTCTCGCATACATGCTCCAAAATTTAAGCCAAAACTTTATTCTAAAGTTTAAATTAACGAGTCTTGCGCTTCTTAAGATGTCTCAATGACTTTCTTAATTTCTTGCGTTTGTGCGTTGCTATTTTGCGACTTTTTCTTTTTTTACCACAAGGCATAAAACTTCCTTTTTGTTAATATATTAATTTATTTAACGGATATTCAATTATTCCCTGAGCTCCAACATTCTTAAGCTTAGGAAGTAACATTCTTACGGTTCCCTCGTCGATGACTGTCTCAACGGCAAGCCATTTCTTATTACTTAACTGTGATATAGTAGGATTTTTAACAGCGGTTAAAATATTCAAAACCTTAGCAAGATTTTTTTCTTCAATATTCATCTTTAACCCAACCATATTATTTGCAGCGATTGCACCACGAAGAAGCATTGCTATTTGCTCCATCTTCTTCTTTTTCCAAGGATCTTTTATCGCCTTCTTACTTGCAATAAATTGTGTTGTTGATTCGCATATAGTATCTACTATTCTTAATTTATGCGCTCTTATACTACTTCCAGTCTCAGTTAACTCAACAACAGCATCTACAAGACCATCAGCAACTTTTGCTTCTGTTGCGCCCCAACTAAACTCAACCTCTGCTTTTATTTTATTCTTCTTTAAATACTGTTTTGTAACATTAACTACTTCTGTTGCAATCTTTTTTCCTTTTAAATCTTTTACAGATTTTATATTAGACTTTTCAGGAACAGCCAAAACCCACCTAACCTTTACAGCGCTTTGTTTTGCATAAACTAAATCAGCTAAAGAAACAACTTTAGACCCATTCTCTAAAATCCAATCAGCACCAGTTATGCCACAATCAAGAGCCTCTTCCTCGACGTACCTAGACATTTCTTGTGCGCGCAACAATACTGGCTCTATCTCAGCATCGTCAATTGTCGGAAAATATGAACGGCCAGAGACATAAATCTTAAATCCAGCTTTTTCAAAAACTTTTACAGTTGCGTCTTGTAGGCTTCCTTTTGGTAAACCTAATTTTAACTTTTTCATATTTGAATTCCTTTTTCTTTATAAAATAAAAGTTTAATATATATACTATCTAAGCATAATACTTGCTTAATCTAAAGACAAGCAGTGTATTATAGCTGCGGTCTTGTAGGTTGTAAAGTTTTTTATGAGCATCCTAAATAAATACTTCAGAAACGCTGTTATGCCCCCAATATAGGAAAACTGCTTGCCAAAGGCAATTTTCGAATATATAATCATCCCTAATATTAAAAGCTATATTAATTTAACTCTTTAAAGGAGCTCAAATGTTAAAAATACTACGTAAAAAAGGTGTAGTGAAAAAAGTTATATGGGTAATAATCATTTTTATAATATTCGCCTTTGGGTTTGGAGGTACGGCATATCTACTAAAAGATAGTAGCAAGACGAGCTATGCAGGAAAAATATTTGGAGAAAAGATTTCATTTGATACGTTTGAATCAGCTTACCGAAAAGTTGTTATCCAATCAATGATTCGTTATGGCGATGACTTCAACAAAATAAAACCAATGCTTAATCTTGAATCTGAGGCATGGGATCTTCTTATCCTGCTTCATGAAGCAAAAAAACAAAAAATTAAAGTATCAGATGATGAGACAAAACATTCCATTATGCAATACCCATTCTTTATAAGGGAAAACAAATTTGACCCTAAGCTTTACAATGACATACTTCGTTTTATTTTTCGCATAAAACCAAGGGAATTTGAAGAAAACGCTAGAGATTCCTTAAAAGTGCAAAAACTTTTTAACAAACAAACTCTATCGCTTGTCCTAACAGAGGAAGATGTCTATAAGACATACAAGAAACAAAACGAAAAAGTTCAAATAAGCTACGTATTTGTATCTCCTGAAAACTTTAAAGACAAAACAACATATAACGAAGAGCAAGCTAAACAATATTATTTAGAAAATAAGAATGACTTTCTTATGCCTCCGTCTTTAAACGTCTCCTATATTTCATTTGATTTTCCTACTAACCCTGAGAGCGAAGAAAATCTAGAAACACAAAAAGATGCCGTAAGAGAAACTGCATTTGAAATATTTGGAAATATTGATCCGAGTTCTAATATCAATCAAATAGCTCTAGGCAATAAACTAGATATAAAAGAAACGGGATTTCTTAGCACAGACAAACCAAACTTATCTTTAGGCTGGTCATATGAGACTCTTAATAAAATATTCTCGCTAGGGAATAATGAAATATACGGCCCATTTGAAAATAATAAAGGCATATACATTGCTGAAATAGCAGAAAGAAAAGAAGCTTACATACCAAGCTATGAAGATGTAAAAGAAAAATCTAAAGAAAAAGTATTGATTGAAGAATCAAGAAAAATTGCAAAAGATAAAACATTGTCGTATATAGAATCAATTAAGGAAGAATTTAACAAAACAAAACTAAAAAACTTTAACAAAACAGCCAAAGAGCTAGGATTGGAAATTCATCAAACTCCTGTATTTAGCCGAGGAGAATATTTGCCTACAATTGGAATTTCTAAAGCATTTCAAAATCAAGCCTTTGACCTAGATGAACTAAGCAAACTTAGTGGGGTTGTTGAGGTTAAAAAAGGGTTTTGTATTCTTTATCTAGATTCGTACCTACCAATAGATACGAAAAAATATAGCAGAGAAAAAGATGCATTTTATAAAGAAGTTTTAAATGAAGAAAGTGGAAAGATATTTAATAACTTTTTAACATACTTAAGACTTCAAGCAAAACTAGAAGACAATATTTCAAAGCTTAAAGAGCAGGCAAAGGATAAATAAATCCTATTCTTCTAGTAATATACTTTCATAATTATCAGGAATTCCGTGTTCAGAAGCTTTAATTATACCATTTTTATTCACAAAATAAAAAGTTGGTAATCCTACTATTCCGTATACTTCAGATAACACCCCTTCTGTGTCCAAGAAAACATCGTAATCTATATTATTTCCCTCAACATATGATTTAACCTGAGACTTTGATTCTCCTAGGTCTACCAATACAATCTCTATATTCTTTTCTTTTAATTCTTGTTTTTGTTCACTTAAAATCTTTATTTGAGTCCTGCAATGAGGACACCATGTGGCCCAGAAAAATATAATCGTACTTTTCCCATCTCTATACTCTGAAAAAGTCTTGCTTACTCCAGACAATGTTTCTAACTTAAAATCTGGAGCCTGTTCTCCAATTAAAGGATTTGTAAAGAATTGGAACTGAGCTTGAGCAAATGCCGAACTCAGAATTAAAACAAAAACTATAATTGATATACCTAACTTAAAGAATGATTTCATTTTTACTTCCTTTCGAGATACGTTTATTTTCTGATTGAATCATTTATCCAATCCAAATAATCCTTATTGCCATTGATAATTGGTATCGCTATTATTTCCGGAACATCATAACTGTGTTGTGCTTTAACTTCTTCTACGATTTCCTGGAAACAATCTTCTTTTGTTTTCATAATAAGAAGAGCCTCATCTTCTTTTGAGACTTTACCTTCCCACCAAAAAATTGAAGATATCTTGTCTACAATATTTACACAAGCGACAAGTTTCTTTTCTATCAATAAATCAGATATTTTTTTTGCCTCTTTTCTATCTTTTGTAGTAACAAATACAACTATATACATTTTTATTCCTTTATCATCATAAGTGATATCATTCTTCCTTTGTCAACATCTCCACCACGAAAAGAAAAATAGTTTTGGGACTTAAAAGTACAAATCCCGCAATCAAATATATTGTCCTCTTTAACTCCCAATTTTAAAGCCTGATTCTTATTTGCTTGAGCAAGATCAAAATAATATTTATCACCCTTTTTAACTACCTCTTCATCAAAATATTTTTTAAAACTCTGCTCGACGTCGCAAGAGTCAACTCTTATTGCAGGTCCAAATGCCATTTTTATATCATGTGGTTCAGTTTTCCATTCCTTACTCATTAGGCTCAACGTCTCTTTTATTATTTCTTTATGCGTGCTCCTCCAACCTGCATGAATAATACCTACAACTTCGTGTGCTGGACTATACACAAAAACAGGAAGACAATCGGCAGTCCTAATTGCAATTGGAACATTTTTTAAGTCTGTTATAATTGCATCCGCTTCTTCTGCTCTATACTTATCTACCTTTTCATCAACCAAAACGACACGATTGCCATGCACTTGTCTTATATTAACAACAGCAGGCACATCGAATCCCAACTTAACAGATAAGTATTTTTTTTGATCTTCGCTTAAATCACCTTGATCTTCGCTTAAAAAGAAATCCATCTCATTTGTGCCAACAAACGCAAGTATGTTCTCTGGAAAAAAATTACTGAAAAGATTATTCATCTAAATCCTCTGCCACATCAATAACATCTTCACTATCGTTTGAAATAAGACCATTACCGCTTTTACACTCTTCTATATGTCTTATTTTTGTATCAATACTCTTAAAGTTTTTGTTCTTTACATCTTGGTAAGATTCATCCAATTTTTTTATTTTATCGCCAATACCTTCAAACCTAGTTTTAAAATTACCATAATATTTCATAAATAAATTAATATGCCCTATGATTTTCTTAAGATCTTTTTCAAATCTAAAATTCTCATAAGCTTGACGAATAACACTTAACATAGCATAGAGAGTAAAAGGAGAACATAAGACTACCTTTTGCTTTAATGACTCATCCATAAGCTCAGGCATTTTTTCTTGTATTATTCCAAAAACTTGTTCATTAGGGATAAAAAGAAGCACAAAATCTAACGTATTCTCTGCTGGATTTATATATTCTCTGTCCTGTATCTCTTTAATTCTTTCCTTAACGTTTTTCTTAAACTCTTTCTCAAATCTTTCTTTTTCACCTATCACTTCTGTATTAACCATCTTCAAATAATTATCCAAAGGGAACTTTACATCCATATTAACAATATGTTCATCTGGTAAAAGAAATGTGTAGTCAGGCTTCGTAGTAGAATGTTCAAGTTGCTTCTGTTTTCTATAA
This sequence comes from Candidatus Zapsychrus exili, assembly GCA_030765585.1. Classification (GTDB taxonomy): domain Bacteria; phylum Omnitrophota; class Gorgyraeia; order Zapsychrales; family Zapsychraceae; genus Zapsychrus; species Zapsychrus exili. The sequence continues at coordinate 13,567 of JAVCCJ010000043.1, forward strand.
TTTATTCCTTCTATTAAGCCTGCATTACGTATGATATCTTCGGCCATTCTCTCTCCCCACTGACCACGAAGCTTTACATTGCCTAAGATATCGTTAAGTTTATTTGTAGTTTCCTGCAATTTTGATGTATTCTGCGACGCATTCTTTAATTCATTCTCTAAATTCCCATATTTCTTATCACGATCTTGCTCAAATTCCCGAATTAACTTTTCATATTTATCCAACTGCTCTTTAAGACTTACAACTGTGCCATCAACAGCCTGTTTTCTCGTCTCTAACTCAGTTACAGACTTCTGTTGTTCCAAAGCAAACTTATCCTCCATTTGCTTTTTAACCACCAAAACTATTACAATTGCCGCTACAATATTAAACAATGAAATCGCTATAAGAATAAAAATTAAATTATTCATAAAAACTCTACCTTACCCTTCTTTCTTCTCTAATAGCTTAATAATTTTGTTTAAACGAGCTATCACGATAAGAGGAACTAATATAACCCACATAATCATAAAAGCTTTCACCCCAAAAAAACATGCCATATATAAAGCTTTGTCTGTAAACGGACACATCATGATTGCACCCTCCTATTAGTATTAATATAATTTATCTTAAGATTATATAACCCTACTTCTTTAAAGTAAAGAAGTTCATAAGTATCTCTCTAGGCCCGTTAGAGGACAATTTTCACAAGATGGTTTTGTTTTGCAATGTTCTTTCGCAAGACGTACAACTAATGCGTGATACTCGTTAAAAATTTTTACATCATGGCTTAAATTGCTCATAAAAATATCTTGCACTTTCTTATAATCATCGTTTTTATTTATAACTTTATGTCTAGAAAATATTCTTTTTGTATACGCATCAACAACAAATATCGGTTTATTAAAAGCATACAAAAGTATTGAGTCAGCTGTCTCTGGGCCTATGCCATTAACGGAAAGAAGTCTTTCTCTTAAAACATCCAAACTCTCACTTTCCATTTTCTTTAAACTACCCTTGTATTCTAAATATAGAAAATCTACAAAGTTTTTTAATCTAACAGCTTTTACATTAAAATATCCTGCAGGTCTAATAAGTACGGCTAACTTTTTGTGAGGGATATCGCTTAGTGAAGATATTGTGAGCAACTTGGCTTTTCTTAGATTATTAATCGCACGTTCTACGTTAGACCAATTAGTATTTTGAGTAAGTATTGCACCCACTATTACTTCGAATTTAGTCTTACCTGGCCACCAATGTTGTTTCCCAAACGCAGCATAGAGACTCTTGTAGATATTGCTAAGAATAGTTTTCTTAGATTTTAGCATACTAACGTCTGTGGGGTTTTGAACGGGCTATATCTTCGAAAGACCAATCTTTTTCTTTCTTAGGAGCAGGTGCTGCCGACGCACCATCAAATTGTTTTGCATCCATCTTTTTTCTAGGCTTTTTCTTGCTCATAAAACACCTCTATATGAATTGATAAACTTTTCTTATTTTCTCAATTACCTCCCAAGTACAATCTAGATCACGAGGAAAAGTTACAAAGTCGCCTGCATTTATTTGAGTCTCTCCATTGGAAGTCTTAATATTTACTTTGCCTTCATAAACATAAGCAAGCTCGATCTGATCATAATGCCAATCAAAAGATGATGGCTCACATTCCCAAACAGACCAATCTGCCGTACTTTGCAAAGAATCAGGTATTTTTAATTCTTGCCTTTTTTCATCGCTTAATTTCTCAACCTTTATCTGGCTCATCAACTACCTCCCCTTGAACTTCTTCATCTTCTTCTATCGCTTCTTTTATCTCTTCTTTAGCCGGTAGATATTCCCAACTGACCAATCTATCGTTCTCATTAAAATATAAATAAACCTTGTCAGTATTAAAATATTTTGTTGTATATCTATATAACCATTTTTGCTGCTTTTCTCCCTTATCATCTATATCTTTTTTAAATACAGGATCACCATAAATTCTTACAACGCTCTTTGACTTTATATTCTTATCCAACGCACCATTCTTAATATCCAATAGCAATTTATCAAATTTACTATCCTGACTTTCTACATATTTACCAATTTTCGTTTGTTCATCAGAATAACCTTTCAAAGTTAAAAGTTCATTAATATGCTTTAACTTTGCACAACTGGAAAAACAAATAGAAATGACTAATAAAAATAATATTTTTCTCAAACCTTATTCCTCCTAAAATGGACAAATATACGTCCCCAGTTTTTATCATCCTTTTCAATTCTATGATACATCTTACTGTAATTCTTTTCAAGAAAACGCAAAACATATTTCTTAAGTTGACCACTTCCCTTTCCAGGTATAATTTCAACAAGCTTTGCTTTCTTACTTTCAGCTTGACTCATTATATCAACTATTGCGTTCTCAAGCTTTTTACCATCTTTATATATATCATGTAGGTCTAGCTTTAATTTCATAAATGAGCACCTAACTTATGGAGCCGAGCCTGCGAGGCGAACATCAAGTTAGCCTGTGCGAACTTACATCTGAAAGGATGCGGCCCAGCAACCGAGCAGATGTACCTTAATATTATTCTTTTACTTTCTGAATATTTTCCTTCTCTACAATCAAAGACTTTATTGTACTTTCTATTTCACGCATTCTACTCTGTATGTCTTTCAGGCGTCTTCCATAGCTTTTAAGAACCTCTTTATCCTGCTTATCAAAAGATTTTGATAAATGTCTAGATTTAACATAACTCTCTGTTTCTAAATCTTCTCGTTCTTTCTCTAGCGCTTTAATTTCTTTCTTTATCTGCGATATCCTCTTTAAAGCCTGTTTATGTTGCGCATGCAGCTTATCTACAACAGAGTCGCTTTTTTCGCCCTTCTGTTTTTTCGACTTCTTACTACTATTTTTCTCGCCTGATTTAACTTGTTTCTTTTTTGATTTTACATCTAAAGTGCTTTGTTGTTTTTTATCTAAATAATAATCTAATCCACCTGGATAGATTTTTATACCACCGCCACTTACATCAACTATACAATCTGCAACTTCTCTAATAAAATAAAGATCATGACTTATAAATACAAGCGTCGCATCATATTCCTTAAACGCGTCTGTCAATGCTTTAACTCCATCTAAATCTAAATGAGTAGTAGGCTCGTCTAACAACATAAAATTAGGTGGCTTAATAAGAAGCTTAGCTAAGATAACACGACTTTTTTCTCCTCCCGATAGAATTCTTACAGTTTTAAAAACATCATCTCCATGAAAATTAAAAAGCCCCAACAAAGTTCTTATCTTTAAAGATGGCACACCTGCGGTAGACACAGATGCTACTTCTTCAAACACTGTTCTATCTGGATTCAATACATCCAAACGTGACTGAGAAAAATATCCCAATTCTACATTATGCCCATATTTAAGTGTGCCTGAGTCTTGTTTTAGCGCACCTGCTAGCATTTTCAGAAGTGTTGATTTTCCAGCGCCATTAGACCCAACAAGACAAATTCTTTGCCCCCGTGTAACCTCAAAATCTAAATCACGATAAACTTGCTTTTCTCCGTAAGATTTGCTGATCTTATTTAAATACGCAACAACATAACCGCTTGACTTTAATTGAGAAAACTCAAACTCACCCATACTCTTTTTATCATGCGCTAAATCTATTGTTTCTAATTTATCTATCATCTTGCGCTTATTTCTTACAGCTGAGGCTCTATTTGGCTGGGCATGAAAACGCTGAGCGAATTGTTCTAATTGTTTTCTTTTTTTATCAACAACTTTTTTTCTCTTCTCAAGCGTCTTTTGATCAATCTCTCTCTGATGTTCAAATGTTTCATAATTTCCTTTAACCTTCATAAGTTGAGGTCCATCGAGAACTATAGTATAATTTGTTACATCATTTAAAAATACCCTGTCATGAGAAATCAAAACAAATGCTCCATCATAATTTTTTAAGAAATCTTTAAGCCAAAGCGTTGCAGATAAATCTAGATAATTTGTAGGCTCATCTAATAGAAGTAAGTTATATGGATAAGCTAAAAGTTTAGCCAAAAGCGTTCTCATTTGCCATCCACCACTTAACTGTGAAATAGGCTTGTGAAAAGTTTCTTGCTCAAATCCTAAACCTGTTAAGATTTTTTCAACCTTATGTTCTATTTCGTAAACTCCAAGCTGTTCTAGCTCGTGCAATATATCGCCATATCTATTTGAGTCTGCCTTATGTTCATCTTCTAGTTTCCTTTTTTCACTCATCAAGTTTTTTATTCTATCATCGCCCTCAATAAGCTCTTCCATAACAGTTCTGTCTGATTTAAAAGATGACTCCTGCGGTAAGTACCCAATATTCATATTTCTTTGCATTTGAATATTGCCAACCAGGGGCTCCATATTGCCCAGAATAATAGAAAAAAGTGTTGTCTTGCCAGAACCATTTGGACCAGTTAGACCTATCTTTTCATTAGGAAAAATACTTAGCGTCACGTCACGAAAAAGCGTTCTACCCGTAAACCCCATTGTTACATTATTTATTGTAATCATTTTCTAATTAACTCTATCTCTTGCTTCGTTAAAAGCCTAAACTTTCCTAATCTTAAATTTCCCAAAGACAATGGCCCCTGAGAAAGTCTTTTCAAATAAACAACTTTATGACCAACTTTAGAAAACATTCTTCTTACCTGACGCTTTTTGCCTTCATGAATTGTTAAAAGTAATTCTGTATCTTTATTCTTTAATCTTATTATCCTTATCTTCGCTTTAGATGTCCTAGACTTATCTATAAAAATACCATTCTCTAACAAACGCTTACTTTTTACCTCTAGTCGACCTAAAATATTAACAAAATAAGTCTTATCGATATTAAATTTAGGGTGTGTAAGTTTATAAGCTGAATCTCCATCATTCGTTAAAAGAAGAAGCCCTTCTGTGTCCTTATCTAATCTTCCTACAGGAGATAAATGATGATATTGTCTTGGCAACAGATCAAGAATAGTCTTATCGGCAAACTTATCTTTTTTTGTAGTAATAAAACCCTTTGGCTTATTAAAAAGAATGTAATCATAATTCTTTTCACTTATCTCTTTACCGCCTACAGAAACAATATCCCTGCCTGGATCTATCTTGACAGACGGTTCAGTTACTTTTCTTCCATTTACTCTAACAGAACCTGCTTTTATAATATCCAAAGCATTTCTTCTGGAACAAACCCCGTTATGGGATAGAAAAAGTTGTAGCTTTATTTCATTCATGGCGTTGCCTCAAGGCTTCGTAAAGCAGGATGGCTGTTGAAGTAGAAACGTTTAAAGAATCAGCGCAACCCTTCATTGGAATCTTAAGTTTCATATCTGATTTCTTTATCCAAAAATCACTTAACCCGTCCTGTTCGCTTCCAACAACAATTGCTAAACTACCATTTAAATCAGCTTTTGTATAAGATGATTTAGAGTGCGGAGTTGCTGCAGCTATTTTTATTTTATTAGATTTTAAATACTCATAAGTATCTTCATTTGACGAAGCAATAACCTTTTGAGTAAATACCGTACCTAAGCTTGATCTTATTACATTAGGATTAAATATATCCGTTTTCTCGTCGCTTATTATTATCAAATCAACTCCAGCACCATCACACGAACGCAATATAGCTCCTAAATTACCTGGTTTCTCGACGCTTTCAACTACTAAGACAAAAGCATCTTTCTTAAAAGCTATACTTTTAATATCAGCTACTTTAGGTACACATATTGCAACTATGCCTTCTTTCCTGTCTCCGTAAGATATCTTATTAAAAACATCATCCGTTACCTCAAAACAATCTATCTTTAACTTGCTTATTGCATCTATTATTTTGTGATCTGCGTCTACTAAGAAATCTTTACAAATATAGAATTCTTTAAAATCGCATTTTGCGTCCAATGCCTGCTGCACTTCGCGCCTGCCTTCAACAATTGTTAATCCTAGCTTTAATCTATCTTTATGATTTCTTAGTCTAACAACTTTTTTTATTCTATCATTTTGAACACTTGTTATTCTATTTCGCATATTTCTTTAATACCTTCGATATAGTTTTATTCTTTTTAAAATTCTTAGTTTTCCACGATTCTATCATTTTACTTTTATTCTTCTTCCAATTGAGATGATAAGTATCCCAGCCAAACAAAGGTCCTACGCGATTGACCCATGAAGGATTATCGTAATAGCTATAAACTCCGTCTGGAAAAGCAAAGCCTTTAATAGCCTTGTATGTCCAATAAGTCCAATGAAAGCCAAAATTATTAAAACATTTTAAATTATCTTCAAGCCACTTGTCCTCCCCATCAAAGCCATCCCTATAATTTACACCAAATTCACCAACAAGGACTGGGACATCTCTTTTTTTAGATATTTCCTTATATTGAGAAATATGCCTTTTAATATGGACACTGTTCTTTACTTTTGTAGGATACTTTAGATGCGGCACAAAATTAAATGTAAAATCCAAAGGTTCATAGCTATGTATGCTTAAAGCATAGTTATCGTCCTCAAACTCGTCTAAGCAATTAATATCAGTTGACCAATTGTTTCCCTCAATAAATAAAATATGATTACGATCCACGCTTCTTATCGTTTCTATAATCTGTTTATAAAAACTATTTAGTTGCCTTATATCTTGCACAACTGATTCATTCATAAGATCATATCCTGCTACACATTCTTCATTCTTATATCTATCTGCCAAAAATTTCCAAAGAGCCAAAGTTCTCTTTTGATTATTTTTATTTGTCCACAGCTCGGCCTTTCCAAAACTATCAGAATGCCAATCATGATTCTGACAACCAGCTGCACCATGTAAATCTAAAATAACAAAAAGCTTATTCTTCTTAGCCCATTTGATTGCATCGTCAAGAAACTTTACCCCTGACTTACTGTATTTATTAAGCTTAGATTCTACTAACCTATGATGAAAAGGGATTCTAACGCAATTAAACCCAAGTTTTTTTATATTCTTAAAATCTAATTCAGTTATAAAATTCTTTCTAAAGCTATCGTCAAAATCTAATAATGCTTTTTCGCCTAAAGCTTTCTTAAAGTTATTTCTAAAATATCTCTCTGGATTATTAGGCGCAAAAAGAAGGTAGCCTTCCATCATAAGCCAACCGCCCAAATTAACACCTTTTAAAGCTACTGGTTTTCCCTGACTATCTAATATTTTTGTTTTGTTTACTTTTAAGAATTTACTCACTTTATCCCCTCTATAAATTTCTTTATTGAAGCGCTAAATTCATTTATATGCATCCACGCTTCATTATGACCACCTGCTATTTCTAAAAACTCTTTGCTACCCTCTGCTGCCTCATACAATTTTTTTCCTAATTCGAACGGAACAACATCGTCTTCTCTACTATGAATAAATAATTTTGGAATTGGTATATTCTTAACTTTCAACAAAGAATCTAATTTAATATTAATTAAGAATAACGGCGCAACCGGCATAATCAACTTTGCCATATCTTTTGCATTCGTAAAAGAAGACTCAACAATCAAAGCGCTTAAATCTCGTCTTGTCGCTAAATCAATTGCAACCGCACCTCCCAAAGAAACACCATATCCTATCAATTTATTCTTATTTATATCTTCTCTTGTCAGCAAATAATCGTAAGCTGCCACTGCATCTTTATATAATCCCGCCTCTGACGACGAACCTCCACTATTGCCATATCCTCTATAATCAACAATAAAAACGTTTAAACCAATCTTATTTAAAGAACCTATTTTTTCAACCCTATCCCCTATATTTCCTGCATTACCATGAAAAAGAATCGCAGTAGGAGAGCTTTCTGATACCTTTATCAACCAACCATTAAGCCTTACATTATCTTCTGTTATAAAATACAAATCCTCAAAACTTAAACCAATTTCTTTTGGAGAAAAATACACAAGCTTGGAAGGGTAAAAAACAGACTTACTCTCTAAAAATTTAATGTAAGCAATAAGAATGATACATATTAAAATTATACATAAAAAAATCTTCATATTATTAAAAGGGCAATAGCAAATAAAGATAACATCATATAAAGAGATTCCTGCCCGTAAAGAGGCGTAGTCCCCCAACGGGACTTTACGTGTCTACGCAGGAATGACAACTTTTTCTTACCACTCTATCACTCTACCTCTCTACCTCTTATTTTTTTGCAGAAGAATAATTTTTAAGATCGTAAACTATTTCTTTATCTGGCATAGGAATCTTATCTATTGCAACATTTGCTTTAGCAAAAAAATCTGTAGCTAACGTGTCATGGTATTCAGAAAATACTACAACCCTCTTTATTCCTGCAGCAATTAAAGCTTTAGCACATGTTGTGCAAGGCATATTAGTGACATAAGCAGTTGCGTCATCCACACTGTTTCCTTGTTTAGCAGCTTGAGTCAATGCATTCATCTCAGCATGATTCGTGCGAAGACAGTGATTATCAACCACCAGACACCCTACATCTTCACAATGGTCATCGCCAGGAATTGAACCATTATATCCTGTTGCAATAACATTTTTATTTCTCACTAAAACACATCCACAATGCATGCGAGGACATGTTGCGCGCTCTGATGCAAGCATTGCAAGTTTTAAAAAATATTCATCCCACTGAGGTCTTTTGCTCATATATACTCCTAATAATAAATATTAATATTTATAGTTCAAATTATATTAACAGAACTTGATTACTTTTCAAGCTCAAAGAAATCAGGACCTCCTACAGACAAAATACAGAAAAGTCCTGATTCCCAAGAGACCCTGCTTCGCCGAAGCAAATACTAATTTACTTCGCAGAGGCGAGATAAACCAATAATAAACCCAAAATAAAATCAGAACATGCGCTCAAATAAAATATAAAAACTCTTATCCCCATAAAGGTCAAAAAACAATAAGTCCGAAATAGAATTGGGGACATACGCAAAAGCGCATGTCCCCAATTCTTACTCCACAACTAGCCCTTCCCCAAGGACCAAATTCTAAATATTTAATATTTTGCGCTAAACACTAATGTCAAATTCTCTCGTATTTTTTCCATCATTACAGAATCAATATTTAAAGAAATTATATAATTTTTTACCTAAGATTTAAGTTTTGAAACTTCTGTGGCTGGATTATTTAATAAGGGCAGTTTATGCCTTGTATAACATTACAAGAATAACATATTATTTAGATAAGTCAAATTTAACACTGAATTCATATTACTCATAAGTTATTGAAATACATAGACTTATAATTATGAGAAATAAACTCTTGGCTAACTCAACCTATTAATTACTCTGCCTATACCTTTTTGAAAATTTTCTTGTTCTGGAAGTAAACTCACGACAACGTAGGGTTCATCTTGAAAATCAAAGAAATATCCAGGGTGTACAAAAACATGATCTTTTTTTAATAACTCAAGCACCAAGTCTTCTTCTTTATATTTATCAGAAATCTTAAACGCAACATACCATCCACCTTCTGTCTTTAAAAGATCAGCCTTACTATTATCTAATTCTTTCTCTAAAAAAGTTAAATTACATTTAATCCTGTTTAACATCTGTTGTTGTATTTCAACTCTCTTACTAAGCCAAACGGGACAAGCATTTTGAACAGGTGTGTTTACTGAAAGAAAAGTATCTGCAACCACATCTAGCCTTGCCTTCGCCTCTTCTACCAAATCGTCAGGTCCACTTATAATAATCCACGAAAGCTTCATTTGAGGCATTCCAAGCGTTTTTGATAAGCCACCAAGCGCAAAGGTAAGGACTTCATCATTTTCTACAAAACTTGGATATTTTTTGTTTTCATCAAAACAAAAATCAAAAAATACCTCATCAGAAATAATTGCTAAATTATTTTCTTTACAAATCTTATTTAACTTACTTTTTTCGCATTCCTTGATAAAAGATCCCGTAGGATTATTAGGATTAACAACAGCAACTGCTTTTGTCTTAATACTTATCTCCTCTAAGAGAGAGTCAAAATCTACTGACCAAGCTTTATCGTAAGCAAGAGAATAATTTTTCATCTTCACATCATTTAAATCTGTTAAGAACTGAAATAGAGGATAACTTGGTCTAGGGAAAATAACATTGTCTCCTGTATCAGCAAGAATTCGAAAAAGATAGCAATATCCTTCAGAAGTACTAGATGTCAGAAATATCGCATCTTCATCTACATTTAAACCCATTGTTTTGTAATAAGCGCTTACTGCTTTTCTAGCAAGTAAATTTCCTTGCGAATGAGGACTATACGACAAATTCTCTTTACTGCTAAGAGAGCTAACTATTTCTGCTGGATAATGAAAATTACATTTGGTTGGATTAGATTCTGTAAGATTAATAATATCAATATTATCTTCTTTTAATTTATCTAAGGTAAACGTAATTTTATTTTCTGATAATTCCCAATTTGTTCGACAGGAAAATGGAGTGGCGACCATTAGTTATCTTCTTCTTTAGAACCAGATTCTCTTAATGCTCTGTTTAATTCGACTTCTTTTTGCTTCAATTTTCTTTCTAACATCATATAATCAGATTTTGCAACCCAAGTAGTATCTTCTTTTTCTTTTTTTAGCTCCCTATTATCTTTAATAAGTTGAGCTATTTCCATCCTATGCTTTTCTATCTTTGAGCTTAACTGAGCATTTTCAGACTCAATCTTTCTTCTTTTTTCATTAATCGAAGCATTCTCTTTGCTTATTTCATCAGCTTCCTTTTGTAGACGCAAACTTAGAGAATGTTCTTTTGAAAAATTCTCCTGTAACTTAGACAATTCATCTTTTATCCTACGAAAATCTTTATTTCTTTTCTCTACATCCTTTTGCTCTTTTTCTAGCCAATTGCGCTCTTGAGATAATTTTTCTTGAAACTTTTTACTATTAGCCTTTTCATTTAATATCTCTTTTTCTTTTGAAGCAACTACATCCTGTAAAGAACTAATCGTACCATTAAGCTTGTTAAGAGAGCCTTTAAGGCCTTCTGCCATGCTCTTATAGTCCCTTTCAGGCTCCGCAGATGATTCTGCTCTCTTCTTTTTCTTTCTTTTTTGCTTCTTTCCCGAAACTGTTAAGAAAAAAACTATAGAAAATATAAAGAATCCAACAAAAATAATTGAAATAATAATATCTACAAAAGACATGATTCCCCACTTCACAGTAGAGGCGGGTTTAAAACCCGCCCATTATTTGATTCGAAAATCATATTCGAAAAAGCCATAGGCCCTTCCCTATATAATTTTCACTATCCTAATTCTTCTTTTAGATTAGATACTCGACTTAAAAATTCTTCAAATATTTTATCAGCATCTGCTATAAGCTCAGGGGCGCCGGTTAAATCCTCATTCTTTCCCATTCCTTCTAGTTTTGAAAAGACTTCTCTTAAAGAATGAGCTGAGATATTGCCCGATGCACCTTTTAAAGAATGAGCAATGTTCCTTATCTCCTCAGAATTGTTTCCTTCGATTGCAACAATAAGAGACTGTCTCTTAATCTTAAAATCTTCAATATATATTTCTATAAGCTCCAACAAAAGTTCTTTGTCGTCTTGAACTCTCTCCATAAATTCACTTAAATTAAACAATTGTTCACTCATTCTATTTATCCTTTCTAAAAAGATTAGCAATTTCTTCAAGAAGCTTTTGCCGGTCAATCGGCTTAGATACATAGCCATCCATACCAGCTTCTCTACATTTTTTTTTATCTTCTTCCGTTACTCTTCCAGTTAAAACAACAATTGGAATATGATTACCTGTTTTTTCTTCATTTTCTCTTATTGCTATAGTCGCCTCAAAACCATCTAAAATAGGCATATTACCATCCATCAAAACAAGATCAAATCGTTCTGCATCTAGCCGGTTAACAGCTTCTTGACCATTGTCCACAGCTTCAACTTTCCAACCTTGTTTTTCTAACATTCTAATTACAATCTTCTGATTAACAATATTATCTTCAGCCAAAAGAATATTTAATCCTTTTAGATTCTCTTTTAAAAACTCTTCACTAACATCTGACGATCCTTGTTCAAGCAAGAAAGAATCTTCGTCCTTTTTAACAATTCCAAGTTTTACAGTAAAATTAAATGTACTTCCTTCCCCTTCTTTACTTTCTACCCAAATCTTTCCTCCCATCATCTCAGACAATTTCTTACAAATAGCAAGCCCTAATCCTGTACCACCATATTTTCGTGTGGTTGAATTATCTGACTGAGTAAATACATCAAAAATCTTATTCTGTCTATCTTTAGGTATTCCAATACCTTCATCAGATACTGCAAATAACAAAACAACGCCTTTGCCAGATTTTGATTCAACAGAAATGTTTGTAGTTATACTTCCTTGACGAGTAAATTTAATTGCATTATTTATTAAATTAATAAGTATTTGCCTAATCCTTGCCGGGTCACCTTTTACTAAGACAGGAACCTTAGAATCAATATTAAGTTTTATCTCAACATCTTTATCACGAGCTAAAACCGCCATACCTTTGCAAATATTTTTAGCAACATTAGAAAGATGAAACTCAATATTTTCTAAAGTTATTTTTCCAGCTTCTACGCGAGATAAATCTAATATATCATTTAAAAGACTTAATAAATTCTTTGCTGCTTCTTTTGCAACTATTAAATTATCTTTCTGCTCTTCATCTAATTGCGTATCTAAAGTCAAATCAATCATACCAAGCACGGTGTTCATCGGAGTCCTTACCTCATGAGACATATTAGCTAGAAACAAAGACTTTGACTCATTGGCCTCCTCTGCAACCAATTTTGCTTTAAGCAATGTTTTCTTTGCAACCTTTTGTTCTGTTATATCTTGTAATATTCCAACTGAGCCTATAATTTTATTACTAGTATCTCTTAAAACATTCACAGACAAATAAACATCAATCGACTTGCCTTTCTTCCTTAATATCTTAGTTTCTAAGTTTTGTTTGGAGCCTTTCTTTCTAATATCTTCAGAACGAATTTTCTTCCATTCGACATCAGGATATAAATCCTTAACAGGTCTTAAATATAAATCTTTCTTTTTCATGCCCAAAAGATGTTCTGTACATTTATTCCAAGATATAATGCGCTCTTGATCGTCTGCCAATGTTATCGCAACAGGAGAATTGTCTAAAATAACTCGAATTTTATTTTCTGATTCTTGTATTTTTCTTTCAGCTATTTTTCGTTTTGTTATATCTCTTACTATTCCAATAGATCCCGTTACATTTCCATCTGGATCTTTTAAAATCGATATAGAAACATCAGCCTCTAGTAGACTTCCGTCTTTCTTAATAACCTGCGTTTCAATATTTGATAACATGCCTTTTCGTCTTATCCTAAAACTTCGCATCCTGCGCCACTCTTTTATAGGATATAGATTTTTAACTGGCATGTTAAAAAGATCCTCTTTTGTCATTTCAAACATTTTTTCTACAAAAGGATTCCAAGCCACAATTTTTTCATCTTTATCTGTTACCATAATAGCCGCCGCTGTATTATCAAAAACTGTCTTAAATAATCTTTTAGAGTCAATAAGTTCCTTCTGTACTATTTTTCTTACAGATATATCCTCAATCTTTCCGTCAAAATATTTAATCTTGCCTTTACTGTCTTTTATAGATTCTGCCGATATAGAAACCCAACATGTTTTTTTATCCTTTGTTTTAAGACGTGTCTCAAAATCTCTAATAGAACCTTCATTTCTCATCCTACTACAAAAAGACTTAAAATCAGATCCATTAACAAAAACGTCTTTTACAAAAAGTTTTAAGACTTCTTTTTCTTGTAGATTAAGCATACTAAATAAAGTGCTATTTGCATATAATACTTTAGCCCTTGCACAAGGGGAGCTTCTAAAAACTCCAACATTAATGTGGTCAATTAGCTCACTAAACTCGCTATTATTTTTGTCCATACAATCCTAATCTATATTCTGTTTAAGTTTAAAATTTTTTGAAATTGCAACAAGATTAAATAATGTCACAAGCAGGGTTAACGAAACCATGCAAAACGACAAAATAGACGACCAGCTCCTTTCAAAATCAAGACCCATAATTCCGACACCCAAATAAGAGATAACAACAAGGGCAAAGAATACCGTTGCGCCTGTTAGCACAAAAATAAAAAAAGAAAATAAAGAAGAAATTAATACAACATAGCAATT
>JAVCCJ010000127.1 GCA_030765585.1 Candidatus Zapsychrus exili
CAAGTCTTGTGCCCTAAGAAATCTATAGCCTCACCATTATTACCAAAATCTCTATCTCCAACCAAAGCTGTAAGTTTATTATTCCTTAAATTCTCAAGACATTTTCTAACAGCATTCTTAGTAGGGACAACTGTAATTCCATATATTTCTCTTTGATGATTAAATAAATTATTCACTGGTCTTTCTTTGTGAGAAAGCGCAACCGCTGTTAAAGGGTCTCCTAGCAAACTTATTAAAACAGCTCCAAGTTCCCAATTTCCCATATGTGCAGTTAATATAATTGCACCCTTACCTTTTTCTAGTGCTTGTTTTATACTTTCAATATTTTCAACTTCAACTTTCTTTGCAATAAAATCCTTATTAACCATTTGCTCCATACGTAGAAATTCTACAAAATATTTACCAAAATTCCTAAACACTTCTTTTGTCTTAGAATTTAAATCATCTTCTGACTTTAATATTTTTTTTAAATTATTCCTTACAGCTTTTCTATCACGAGGAGAAAAGAAATACTGCACATCTGAAAGAAATACTGCTATTTTATAAGCTACATCAAGTGGAAAGAATACTGCGATGGTTTGCGCTATTTTGTAAAAAAAATACTTAAACATATGACAATAATTTGTTAAATATTTAGTTAAATATCAGAACGTTCTAATATTAATTTAGAAATGTCTAAAGCGGCATACGGCTTTGCATGCTCATAAGCAGCCTTACTCATAGATGCAAGTCTTTCTGGAGATTTTAAAAGAAGTTCTATTTCTTCTTCAATATCACTTTTATCATTCACTCTTATTGCAATACCTTTATTAATAAGAAAATCTGTATTTCTCATTTCTTGACCTGGAATAGGATTAATAATAACCATCGGTAGCCCTTTTGCCAAACATTCAGCAGTAGTCATGCCTCCAGGTTTTGTTATAATAAAAGTTGCAAGCTCCATAAGTTCATCAACATTTCTGGCATACTCAAAAATCAACATCTTTTTATCTGTCTTTTTTACTATTCTTTTAAGAGCATTTATTATTTTGCTATTAGTTCCAGCAAGTGCAATAACCTGGAAATTCATGTCAATTTTTCTTAAAGATTTAATAATAGCTTTAATTGGGCCTAGTCCTTGACCTCCACCCATAATCAATATCGTAGGCACATCTGGATCAAGCCCAAGTTTTTCTGCAATAGGTTTTTTATCTAACTGAACAGCAAACTCTGGTCTCATAGGAATACCATATACTTTAATAGCGTCGGCAGGAACTCCTTTTTTGACAAAACGTTCTTTTGCTTCTAAAGAAGGCACAATGTAGTAATCTACGCCTTCATTTATCCAGAAAAGATGCGGAGCAAAATCTGTTAACACTCCAATCAATTTAATATCTAGATTATGTTTTCTTTTATAATGCGCAACCATACCACAAGGAAAAGCTTGAGTACATACAACAACATCTGGATTATGTTTTGAGATTAATCTATCTAATTTTTTATCGCTTGTTTTATGAAGAAAGTTCTTTATAGATTCAGAACTTTTAACAACCTTCGGATTATCATAAAGATAATCCCAGACCTTTGGAGTGCTTTTTATAACACTCATATATGCCCTATTTACAACTTTTTCTAAAACTGGATATGTGTATCCAAATCCATTTACAGTTGGGGCTTTGATGTTAGGATCTATCTGCCTTAAAGCTTTCTGTATAGCAATAGTTGCTTGTCTATGACCAGAAACTTTTGTTATATACATTAATAAAACTTTTTTTATACTATTTGTTTGTGCGTTCATGATTCAATTGTGGCAAGAAGTTCGCCTATCTTTAATTCCTCTCCTTCATTTACTAAAATTTCACTTAATATTCCACTATCCTCTGCAGGAACATTAAACGCCGCCTTATCGGTTACAATCTCTACAATATCATCTCCCTCTCTTATCGTATCTCCTACCTTACAATACCAACGCGAAATAACCGCCTTTTCAATTCCTTGACCTAATTCTGGTAAAATAATCTTTTTCATTATTTAAAAATTAAAAATACTACAAAAGTTATCAATAAAACTATTTTTAGTTTTATTGATATCAATAAATTCCCCTTTAATATCAGCCATTGATGTCATCTGAACATCCATTCCGCAGGGCCTTATCATAGAAAACAAATCTAAATTCGTATTTATATTAATTGCGATACCATGAAATGTAATCCACTTGCGCACACCAATTCCAATAGATGCAATTTTTTTATCATTAACCCAAACTCCAGTACTACCAGACAATCTACTAGCCACTATACCAAAACATCCCAATAAATCAATGGCAACTTTTTCTATTCTTTTCAAATAAAGTTTTAAGTCTTTATCAAAATGCTTAAGATTAAGTATAGGATATGCAACCAACTGGCCGGTACTGTGAAGTGTTATATCTCCACCCCTATTTATAAACTCTACTAAAATATTATTCTTTTCTAGTTCTTCCTTTGAAACCAGTATGTTTTCTTCGTCGGACGTCCTTCCTAATGTAAGAACAGTAGGATGCTCGCATAATATTAATGTATCTAGTTCTCCTAAAGAAACTCTTTCTAAGCACTCCATCTGGATTTCATAGGCTTGCTTATAACTAATTACGCCTAAATTCTTTATTTGCAGAGCTTTTTGTTTTTCTTTTATTTCCATGCCATTTACATAATAATAAAATTTAACCCCGATTCATTATTCATTCAAAAAGAAGCGGGGTTAAATTAAATAATACATAAAATTTTAAAACAATTATTTAGAACTTGAAATTGCTTCTTCCCATTTATGCTTAAGATTTGGATTATCAATCCAAGACAATAAATAATCAGTATATTCCTTACCTGTTACCCCAGTATCCCTACCTGTAATAACTTTCTTTTTCTCAAATTGTCCACACAGCTCTAATGCCATTTCAACTTTTTCTGCTAATTCAACATGACCTATATGTCTTAAAAGCATAGCAGAAGCTCTAATCATAGAAGACGGATCTGCAAATTGAGCACGTCCTTCTTTTACCATGCGAGGAGCACTTCCGTGGATTGCTTCAAACATAGACCATTTCTTGCCTATATTAGCACTTCCAGCCGTTCCAACGCCTCCTTGAATTTGAGCTGCCTCATCAGTTAAAATATCTCCATAAAGATTAGGCAAAATCATTACTTGAAAATCACAACGTCTTTCGGGATCAAGTAATTTAGCTGTCATAATATCTATATACCATTCATCTAATTTTATATCTGGATATTCTAAAGATACACGATTAGCAACTTTTGAAAAACGACCATCAGTTGTTTTTACAACATTAGATTTTGTAACAACTGTAACACGATTAATTTGATTTTTCTTTGCATATTCAAATGCCATACGCGCAATTCTTTCTGCACCTTGTTCTGTGATAATTTTAAAATCTACGCTTAAATCCTCAGATACATCAAAACCTTTTGACCCTAAAACATAAGCTCCTTCTGTATTTTCTCTAAAGAAACACCAATCAATTCCTTGCTTTGGAATTTTAACCGGTCTTACGTTTGCAAAAAGATCTAAATGTCTACGCATTGCAACATTTGCACTTTCAATATTTGGCCACTGATCTCCTGTTTGTGGTGTTGTCGTCGGACCTTTTAGAATAACATGACAAGACTTAATTTCTTCTAAAACATCGTCTGGTATTGCCTTATTATGCTTAACACGATTTTCGATTGTAAGACCTTTGATATCCTTAAAAGCAATCTTTCCTTTTTTTACTTCATCTTTTAAAACATGTCTCAAAAGATGCTCTGCATGTTTTGATATAATTTCGCCTATTCCATCACCCCAACAAACCCCAATAATAACAGAAGACAATTTAGAATAATCTACATATTCAGTTGATTTTTTCATTTCTTCTATACGATTTAGCTGCTCTTCAATAAGTAGTCCAAACTTATTTTTTGCAGCTTCAATAATTTCTTTTAACATTATTTAAAGCCCTTCTTTTTATTCTTGATCTTGTAATAATTGCTTGAATTCTTCTATGTTTCTTACTTGAGAGAAAATATCTTCGTAGGTAACAATTTTTTTTCTGTATAAATTCTTCAACGACATATCCATAGTGTGCATTCCATGCTGTCCTCCTGTTTGGATAGTTGTTGGAATCTGTTCTACCGATTTCTCTCGAATTAAGTTTCTTATGGCAGGGGTTGCAGTCAATACTTCGGATGCAAGTATTCTTCCTTTTCCAGAAGCTTTTGGAAGCAATATCTGAGAAACTATTCCTTCAAGACAAGCTGATAGCTGAAGTCTTACTTGCTGTTGTTGATGAGGCGGAAAGACATCTATAATACGCTCAACTGTTTGAGCTGCATCAGGAGTATGAAGTGTTGCCAAAACCAAATGTCCTGTTTCAGCTGCAGTTAAGGCAGTTGAAATAGTCTCTAAGTCTCTCATCTCTCCAACAACAATGACATCTGGATCTTGTCTTAAACATCTTTTTAAAGCTTCAGCGAAAGAATTAGTGTCACTATATACTTCGCGTTGCTTTATTACTGATTTTTTATTTGTATGTACATACTCAACAGGATCTTCGATGCACATAATCATAGACGATCTTTCCTCGTTTATAAGATTAATCATTGACGCAAGAGTTGTAGTTTTTCCTGATCCGGTAGGTCCAGTAATCAACACAAGTCCACTTGGCTTTCTAGCAAAATCAATAATAATTGGGGGTAGACCTAATTCATTTGGGAAAGGAATATCTGTAGGTATTAAACGAAAGGCTGCTTCAACAGAACCTTTTTGAATATGAATATTAACTCTAAATCGTCTTCTATCTTCAAAAGGAAACGAAAAATCCAGCTCTTTTATTTCTTCAAACTTTTTCTTTTGTTCTTCGGTAAGAATGCCTAAAATACATTTCTTAAGATCTTCTCTTTCTAAGGGCTTATAATCAGTAAATACTAATCTTCCATCTATTCTTAAAATTGGTGGAGTCTTCTCGGTAAGATGTAAATCGGATGCTTCTCGTTCAATACATAGATTAAAAAGTTCTTTTAAAGCAACCATATGTCTTTCCCCTTTTAAAAAGAATTTATACTTAAATTAGTAATTCTTCTTAATCCAATCAGAAATTCTTTTAATGCCAGTTTCGATTCTTTCAGCAGAAGTTGCAAAACTTAATCTAACAAATCCAGGAGCGCCAAAACCTTCGCCTGGTATAATTGCAACATTTACATCATCTAAAATCTTCTTAGCAACATCAAAAGACTCTCCCAGTTTAGAAAAGTCACAAAATAAATAAAAAGCACCTTCTGGCTTTATATAACTAATTTCTTCAATTTTGTCAATACTTGCCATCATAAGATCGCGACGTTTATGAAATTTATCACGCATAGCAAGAATACTTTCTTCAGGCTGTTGTAATGCAGCTAAGGCAGCCATTTGACTAATTGATGAAGGGTTTGAAGTTGAGTGATCTTGCAACTTCTTAACAAAGCCTATAATTTCTTCAGATGCTCCAATGTATCCTATTCTCCAACCTGTCATTGAATAAGCCTTTGATACTCCATTTACAGTAACAGTAAGATCATAAATGCCTTTTCCTAAAGAAGCAATAGAAGTATATTTTTCATCTGTATACAAAAGTTTTTCATATATCTCGTCGCTAATTACATAAATATTGTTCTTAACGCAAACTTCAGCTACATCTTCTAATTCTTTCTTAGAATAAAGCATACCTGTTGGATTAGACGGAGAATTGAGTATTAAAACTTTTGTTTTATCGCTTATATTTGCAACTAATTGTTCTGCAGTTAATTTAAATCCGGTAGAAGCCGTTGTATGAACAAACTTTGAAACTCCACCAGCTAATTTCACCATCTCTGGATAACTAACCCAATAAGGAGCAGGAATAATGACCTCATCCCCATCATCAACTAATACTTGAATAACTCCATAAATAGAATGTTTTGCCCCACAAGATACTGCAATTTGAGAAGGACTATAATCTAAATCATTATCTTCTTTAAACTTAACAGATATTGCCTCTCTAAGTTTAGGCGAACCTATGCTAGGGGTATACTTTGTAAATCCGCTTTGTATTGCTTCAATAGCAGAAGCCTTAATAGAATCAGGTGTATCAAAATCAGGTTCACCTGCTGCAAAATTTACAACATCAGCTCCCTCAGCTTTTAAAGCTTTGGCTTTTGATGTAATAGCTAAAGTTGAAGAACTCAAAACCTCTTTTATTCTTCTGTTTACTATTAAGTCCATAATTCTTAATACCTCCTATTTGTCGCCTGAAGATTTTCTATTAAAGATTTTCTTAAAACTTGGAAATTTGCCAGATTTTGGTTTATCTCTTGGGACAGATGATGGCTTATCTTTATTTTTTGAGTCGTCCTTCTTGACCTCTTTAATCTCTTCTTGAGCATCTTCTGTTTCTTTAGGCTCGACCTTAGCCTTATCATCTGTTGTCTTTGAACTTTCTGGTTTTGTTGCAATAGCAGCCTTTTTCTTTTTTTTAGGAACTATAACAATTTCTTTTTTCTCAGTAAGCTCAAGATATACCATTTCAGCATTATCTCCTCTTCTATTAGCAAGGGGGATAATCCTTGTATATCCACCTTTTCTTGTCTGAAAACGAGGAGCTATTTCTGTAAATAGCTGACTAACTATTTTATGATCACATAGAATAGCAAAAGCTCTTCTTTTGTCTGCTAACGTACCTTTTTTACCTAAAGTAATAAGTTTATCGACTAGCTTTCTTGCTTCTTTAGCTTTTGCTTTTGTAGTAGATATTCTTTGCTTTATAATTGCTGCCTTAGCAATATCTCTTACAGTTGCTTTTCTATGACTTGTTTTTCTATTTAATGTATTACCTGCAATACGATGTCGCATTTTAGTCCTTTTTTCTTAATTTCTTAGCATCGACCTTCATTCCTAAATGAAGCCCCATAATCTTAAGAAGATCGTTTATTTCTGTTAAAGACTTCTTACCAAAATTACGAAAAGTTAGAAGCTCTGATTCAGCTTTCTTAACAAGCTCTGCAATAGTCTTTATGTTAGCATCTTTAAGACAATTAGCACTTCTTACTGATAATTCTAATTCCGAAATAGGTAAACGTAATTTTTCATAAAGTGCCACCTCTTCAGAAGATATTTCTTCCTCTTCCTCTTCCTCTTCAGGAAGCTGCCCATAGCTTACAAACACGTCTAAATGTCTTTGTAAAATATTAGCACCATAAAGAAGAGCTTCTTTTGGACTTATTCCGCCATTTGTCCAAATTTCTAAGATTAATTTATCATAATCTGTTCTTTGACCAACACGTGTATTTTCAACGCTGAAGTTTGCTTTGACAATAGGCGTAAAAATAGAATCTACAGCAATAGAGTCTACAGCATCCTTTTTGTTTGCTTCTGCTGGTACATAGCCTCTTCCACGAGAAACTTCCATCTCAACATTCAACTTTGTATCTCTTGATAGAGTTGCGATATGTAATTCAGGGTTTAATATTTCTACAGTTTCATCACATATGATGTCAGCTGCTTTTATTACACCTTTTTTCTCTGCTCTAATATAAATTAGCTTTGGAACTTTAGAATGTAATCTTATTACAAGCCTCTTTATATTTAAAGTCATATCTGCAACTGATTCAACAACTCCTGGGATTGTTGAGAATTCGTGACGAGCGCCATCAACTTTCATTGATGTAACCGCACTTCCCTCTATAGAAGAAAGCAGAATCCGTCTTAACGAGTTGCCTAATGTAACACCGTAACCTCTTTCAAAAGGCTCTGCAATAAACTTACCATACGTATCCGTATAAGTACTTTCATCACAATCTAATCTTTTAGGCATTTGAAAATCGCGCCATTTAACACCCATATTCTTCCTCCTTAAATGAGTTTAAAATTTACAAAAACAAAAGCTAATGTAAAAACACAAATTAATTCTAAATTTATCTTGAATAAAGCTCTACTATCAACTGTTCATTAACTGGGAAGTTAATATCTTCTCTCTCAGGTAATCTTTTTACTTTAGCCTTATATTGACTCGAATCAGCTTCCAACCAACTCGGAACTTCTCTTTCTTGAGTTATTTCAAGATTACTCTTAAATAGCTCTTGACCTTTAGTTCCTATCTTAACCATTATCTGATCATCCTTATCAACTAAGAACGACGATATGTTTACTTTTTTATCATTTACACAAATATATCCATGGCCAACAATTTGTCTTGCTTGCCTTCTAGAAATTGCAAATCCAAGTTGAAAAATAACATTGTCTAATCTTCTTTCTAAGAATTGCAAAAGAATACTACCTGTGATTCCTGGTCTAGATGCAGCTTTATGAAAATAATTTCTAAATTGTTTTTCATAAAGACCATAAATTCTTTTAACTTTTTGTTTTTCACGTAACTGCAGACCGTAGTTAGACATTTTAACTCTTCTTAACTTTGCTCCCTCTCCAGGAGCATAAGGCCTTCTATCAAAAGCGCAACGATGTGTATTACATCTCGTACCTTTCAAGAAAAGTTTTTCTCCTTCTCTTCTACATAACCTACAGCTTGAACCAGTATATTTACCCATGAATTCCCCTTATTAAATTAAACACGTCTTTTCTTCCTTGGCCTACAACCATTATGAGGCAAAGGAGTAACATCTTTTATAGACGTAATTATCAAACCGTTTGCTTGTATAGATCTAATAGCAGATTCTCTTCCTGAACCTGGACCATCAACAAGCACATCAACAGTTTTCAAACCTAAGTCTTTCGCCTTCTTTGCAGCATCTGTAGCTGATATTTGAGCTGCGAAAGGTGTAGATTTTTTAGAACCATTAAATCCAACAACACCTGGAGTTGACCACACAATCACATTTCCTTGTTTATCAGTTATAGTAATTATTGTGTTATTAAAAGATGCCTTAATATGCACAACACCTGTAGTTACCCCTTTTAGTGCTCTTTTTTTAGCTTTTTCTTTCTTTTTGACTGAAACTTTAGCCATTAATCAATCCTTTTCTTTGTTCTTTTTATATATTTTTATTAAAAAAGAATAAAATCCCATCTAAATACTGTTTAAATTTAAAATATTACTTCTTCTTCATCTTGCCACCAACAGATGACTTGCGCCCTTTTCGTGTACGAGCGTTAGTTTTCGTTCTCTGTCCTCTTGTTGGCAAACCTCTTCTATGTCTTAATCCTCGGTATGTTCCAATATCAATAAGCCTTCTAACATTTTGACCCACTTCTCTTCTAAGATCACCCTCTGTAATGTAATTATTTTGTATAATATTTACTATTTTCGCAACTTCATCATCAGAAAGTTCTTTGGCACGACGTTCACCATCAATATTCGCTTCTTTTAATATCTGCGCCGATCTATGTGGTCCTACTCCATAAATATATCTAAGCGATGCTAGGATCTTTTTTTCTTTTGGTATATCAACACCTAAAATTCTTGGCATACTTCTTATCCTTGTCTTTGTTTATGTTTTGGGTTAGAACAAATAACTCTTACGACACCTTTGCGTCGTACTATTTTACAATTACTACAAATTCTTTTAACTGACGATTTAACTTTCATATTATTTTACCCTATAAGTAATTCTCCCCTTAGATAAATCATAAGGAGAAAGCTCTAATTTAACTTTGTCTCCAGGTAAGATTCTAATAAAATGCATTCTAATCTTTCCTGATATATGAGCTAAAATGATATGACCGTTTTCTAGCTCTACCCTAAATCTTGCATTGGGCAATGCTTCCTTTATTACTCCTTCTACTTCTATTAAATCTTCTTTTACCATATTATTATTTCGTTAAAATCAACGGTCCATTTTTTAAAATAGCTATTGTGTGCTCAAAATGAGCTGATGGTTTTCTATCTTTTGTTACTACCGTCCAACCATCATCTAAAATATCTGTTTTCCAACTTCCAACATTAACCATAGGCTCAATCGCGAAAATCATTCCTTCTTCCAACACCGGACCCTCTCCAGGATTACCAAAATTTGGAATTTCTGGATCTTCATGTAAATTCTTACCAATTCCATGCCCAACAAATTCACGAACGACAGAAAAACTATTAGACTCAACATGACTTTGAATGGCATTAGAAATATCAGTTAAGTGGTTTCCCACTTTTGCTTTTTTTATACCTTGATAAAGAGATTGCTCAGTTGTCTTTATAAGCTTCTTTAATTCGGAACTTATCCTACCTACGCCTGTTGTAAACGCCGTATCAGAATAATAACCCTCGTAAATAAGTCCAGCATCAATACTTATAATATCACCATCATTTAAGATTCTGTTGCTAGGAATTCCATGAACAACTTCTTCATTAATTGAGGTACAAACGCAACCAGGGAATCCTCGATACCCTTTAAATGCCGGTTTAGCTCCGTATTCATTTATTAGCTTTTCAGCTAAAGTATCAATATCCTTTGTCGTCATTCCAGATGTTAAAGAACGTTTTAAACCTTTAATAACACGCGATAAAATCTTGCCAGCTTTTTGAAGAATAACAATCTCTTCTTTTGTTTTTATACCAATCTTAAATTGTCTGCTCATTAACTATTTTTAAAGCATCGCTTTTAACTTCAAAAGAGGAGTTATCAGCATTGATTGTTTTAAGTCTGCCGTTAGATTTATAATACTCAATAACAGGTGCTGTGCTTTGCGAGTAAACATTCATACGATTCTTAATAGTCTCTTCGTTATCATCAGATCTTTGGTATAGCTCGCCTTGACAAAAATCACAAATCTTTTCAGTCTTTGATGGCTTATTTGTCATATGATAAATAGCCCCGCAACTTTTACAAACACGTCTTCCAGTAAGTCTTTCTATTACAATCTCTAATGACGCCTCTAAACATAAAACATGATCAACCGACTTATCCAATTCCTCTAAAATCTCATCTAAATCTTCAGCTTGCTTTTGAGTTCGTGGAAAACCATCCATCAAAAACCCTTTATCAGTGTCCTTGTCATTAACAAGCTTATTTTTTATTAACTTAATAACAAGCTCATCTGGAACAAGTCCACCGCTTTCAACAAACTGCTTAGCTTCAGTTCCAAGCTCTGTTTCATCCTTCATTTCTTTACGAAGAATATCACCCGTAGAAATATGCACCAAGCCAAGATCGTCTCTTAATCCTTCAGCTAAAGTTCCTTTTCCTGCTCCAGGAGGTCCTAATAAAACTAATTTCATCTTCTTCCCTTTATTGACCCTGATTTCATAAAACCATCATAATGACGCATAACAAGATGAGATTCGATTTGTTTCATAGTGTCTAACATAACTCCGACAGTAATAAGCACTCCTGTTCCTCCAAAGAACGATGCAACTAAATATGGAACTTTAAAAGATGCCATAATTGCATCTGGCATAATAGCTATGACACAAATAAATATAGCGCCTGTCAAAGTAATACGAGTCATAACAAAATCAAGATAATCCGCTGTTTGCGTTCCTGGCCTTACACCTGGAATAAACCCGCCATGCTTTTTCATATTTTCAGCAACATCTACAGGATTAAAAACTATTGCTGTATAAAAATAGCAGAAAAATATAATTAAAAACCCGTATATTGTGTAATAAAGAGGATTTCCTCTTTGTATCATTCCTGCAATATTTTGAAAACCCTGATTAGGAATAAAGCTAGCTAATGTCGCAGGAAACAAAATAATTGATTGCGCAAAAATAATTGCAATAACACCTGCAGTATCAACTTTAAGCGGAATATAAGTACTTTGTCCTCCGTAAACTCTTCTTCCAACAATACGCCTTGCATATTGAACTGGTATTTTTCTTTGAGCCTGCGTTATAAGAGTAATTGAGATAATAACACCGACTAAAAAGAAAATCATAATCACAAGCGTCAAAGGCTGAAGCTGCTGTGCACCTGTTGCGTTTGGAGATAATAACATAACAAGAGTTCTAAGAGCTGAAGGTGCAGCTGAAATAATACCAGCTGTAATTATCAAAGAAATTCCGTTACCAATACCCTTTTCCTGAATTTGCTCGCCTAGCCACATTAACAGCAATGTTCCACTTGATAATGTAAAAACTGTGACTAGTCTAAAACCCCATCCAGGATCATTGACTATTTGATATCCTTTAATTCCTTGTTCAAGCCAAAGAGCAATAAAAAACGACTGAACAACAGCTAAAGCAAGCGTTCCATAACGAGTATACTGATTAATCTTATGATAACCTGCTTGCCCTTCTTTAGAAAGTTTCTCTAAAGCTGGTATAACTGCTGTTAAAAGCTGCATAATAATGGAACTTGAAATATAAGGCATGATACCTAAAGCAAATACCGTTAATTTCTTTAAAGCTCCACCAGAAAACATATTCATAACTCCGAATATACTTCCAGTTGCTGAATTATTCATTTGTTGAAAAAATTCTGCTAATACAGCTCCGTTAACTCCAGGAGTAGGAATATAACATCCTATTCTGTATGCAGCAATAATACCTAAA
>JAVCCJ010000087.1 GCA_030765585.1 Candidatus Zapsychrus exili
AACTCCCAAGGATTGCTCCACTAGTTCCTAAGACTAGCGCGTCTACCAATTTCGCCATCCGCCCGAAAAACAGATCTAAGGAGTAAAACTACGTCTTGCGCCTTAAACCTTAAATGGTGGGTCACCCGCGACTCGAACGCGGCACACCAGCCTTAAAAGGGCTGTGCTCTACCAGATGAGCTAGTGACCCAAAAAAATCAAAGAACATATATATAACAAAAAATCTATTATTTACAAAAACTTATGAAACTTCTACTGGTTCATCAAAATCTTGCTTTTTTCTTCTAAAAGAACATCTATTTCTTTTATATAATTATCAATTAATTTCTGAACATCAGCATGACATTTGCGCCCATCATCTTCACCAATAGCCTTATCTGTCTCAAGCTTTTTTATTTTATCATTAGCATCTCTTCTTATCGTTCTTAATGAAATACGTGCATGCTCAGCCATATCCTTTACAACCTTTTTCATCTCTGATCTTCTCTCTTCTGACAATTGAGGAATATTGATTTTTACCATCTTGCCATCACTCGAAGGATTAACGCCTAAACTAGATTTCATAATAGCTTTCTCAATTTCAGGTATAACGCTTACATCCCAAGGCTGAATAAAAATAGTACGTGGATCTGGAATAGATATAGAAGCTAAAGATTTAACCAATGTAAGTGTTCCAAAATAATCAACATGCAGGCCCTCTATCAATCCTGGGTGTGCGCGTCCAGTGCGAACTTCAGAAAATTCTCTCTTAGTTGATTCAATGGACTTCTTCATTTTATTTTCGGTTTCTTTCAACAATTCTTTTAAAGCCATTTTATCACCCCTTATTGAACGGTTGTCCCAATTTTTTCGCCTAATACTGCCTTTTTTATATTACCTTTTTTAAGCAAATTAAAAACAACTATTGGAAGATCATTATCCATACACATACTTATAGCTGTTGAATCCATAACCTTCAGATTCTTTTTTAAAACATCAATAAACTTTAAGCTTTGAAATTTCTTAGCCTTTTTATTCTTAACAGGATCTGAAGAATAAACGCCGTCTACTTTTGTTGCTTTTAAAATTACATCGGCATTAATCTCTTTTGCTCTTAATGCAGCTGCTGTGTCTGTTGTAAAATATGGATTCCCAGTACCTGCGACAAAAATAATAACTCTATTTTTCTCTAAATGTCGTATTGCACGTCTTCTAATGTATTTCTCTGCTATTGATGAAATATCAAGAGCCGTCATAACTCTTGACTGCACACCAACATGCTCTAAAGCATTTTGAAGAGCAAGACCATTTAATACGGTCGCAAGCATTCCCATATAATCTGCAACAGAACGCTCTAAATCAAAACGTTTTGATTCGACCTGGCCTCTAAAAATATTTCCACCACCAACAACTAAAGCTACTTTAACACCTAAAGCTCGAACCTCTTTTACCTGTTTAGCAATAGAAATACACATCTCGGCATCAATACCATGATCTTGACTACCAAGTAAAGCCTCTCCGCTAAGCTTAAGCAAAACTGTCTTATAAATTGATTTTTTCTTACTCAATTTCATTTACCTTGTATCTAGAAAAGCGACCAATAAGAAGATTTTCACCAATACTTGCAATTAAAGAATTTAAACATTCCTGAATTGTTTTCTTAGGATCTTTTACAAAAGGTTGCTCTAGTAGACAGTTATCTTTTGCAAATGCATCTGCGTTCTCTGCTTCTTTTAAAATATCTTTAGGAACATCTTCTCTTTTTATATATTTAGGATTCATTGCTGCAATATGCATTGCAACATCCTTTGTAAACTTAATAAAATCTTCATTCTTAGCAACAAAATCTGTCTCACAATTAACTTCTAGCAAAACGCCTATTTTATTACCTAAATGAACATATGCCTCCACTCTACCTTCTTTTGCCAGACGACTTCCTTTTTTAGCAGCCATCTCTAAACCTCTTTTTTGCAAAACTTCTTTTGCTTTATTAAAATCTCCTCCAGCCTCTTCAAGTGCTTTCTTGCACTCAATTACGCCACAAGATGTCATCTCTCTTAACTCTTTTATATTATCAACTGAAATTGCCATCGAAAAACTCTCTCTTTCTTTTTTATAAATTATTTCTTATTTGCTTCAGCCTTTGCTGTTTCTGCTGCAACAGGTTCTTTTTCGGAAGAATCCTTTGCTTTATCTTTAGCTGGTTTCTGTTTCTTTTTAACAGCCTCATTATTTAAAAACTCTTTTCTTCCCTCACAAATACTTTCAGAAATCAAAGATGTAACAATTTTAACAGATTTTAATGCATCATCATTTCCCGGAATAGGATAATCTATGTCATCAGGATCACAGTTTGTATCAATAATTGCAACGATTGGTATGTTAAGCTTTTTTGCTTCTTTTACAGCAATAGTTTCTTTTTTAGGGTCAACAATAAAGACTACCTCTGGCATCTCTACCATATCTCTAATACCACCAAGATCGCGAAGCAATTTATCTTTTGTTTTAGTCAGACTTGCAATCTCTTTTTTCTTTAAATTTTCCCAAATGCCATTTTCATGCATTTGTTCAATTTCATGTAGCTTATCTATAGACTTTCTTACAGTTTGAAAATTTGTTAAAAGCCCGCCTAACCAACGATTATTCACATAAAACATATCAGATTTTTTGGCTTCTTCGTCCACTATCATCTGAGCTTGTTTTTTTGTTCCAACAAATAAAACCCTACCACCTTTTAAAGCAACATCTTTTATAAAATCTCTTGCTTTATTAAGACACTCTACTGTCTTTTCCAAATCAATAATGTAAATCCCACTTCTTTGCCCAAAAATAAATTTCTTCATTTTTGGATTCCAACGTCTTGTTTGATGTCCAAAATGAACACCCGCTTCTAATAACTGCTTTATTAAGTCTTCTACCATTTTTTTACTTTCCTCTCGATTGTTTAATAATCCTATCTATTTTAGCCTTTTTTCTAATATTTTATTAGTTTTTCAACGCCTTTAAAGACGCAAGGTTCAAAGATGTCAGATTATTATAAAATTAATAATGTAATAAAATTGATGTAGTATATCTAATTATCTTTTACTTTGCAACTATTAATTTAAAATAACAAAAATTGCTTATTTTAGGCCTGAAATTGCATAGAATGAAGCCTTTTGTAAAGTTCACAACTTTCCAAAAGCTCATGATGTTTTCCTATTCCTACAACTTTGCCGCCTTCTAAAACAACTATTTTATCTGCTTTTTTTATTGTTGAAAACCTGTGAGCTATTGCAATAACCGTTCTTCCTCTCATAAGCTCGTCTAAAGCTTCTTGAACATACTTTTCTGATTCAGAATCTAATTGAGACGTCGCCTCATCTAAGATTAGAATAGGAGCATTCCTTAATATTGCCCTTGCTATTGAAAGTCTCTGCTTCTCTCCACCAGACAAACGAAAACCTCTATCCCCTATTAAAGTATCATATCCTTGCGGCATACCAGCTATAAAGTTATGAGCAAAAGCATTTTTCGCAGCATTTTCTATTACCTGCTGTTCAACACCAATCTTTCCATATGATATATTTGACTTAACTGTATCATTAAAAAGAATACTTTCCTGAGTCACAACTCCTATCTGATTTCTTAAAGATGAGAACGTTGCGTCCTTCACATTAACTCCGTCAAAAGTCACAGCGCCGTCACACGCATCATAGAATCTTGGTATCAAGTTAACCAATGTCGTCTTACCAACTCCAGTAGGACCTACTATAGCAACAAGTTCACCTTTTTTTATCTCTAAATTTATATTCTCAAGTACAAGTCCAGATTCATGATAATAATGAAAGCTAACATTGTCTAACTTTATAGAATCTTTCAATTCAGGCAACACAATTGAGTCCGACTTTTCTTTTACTGTTATTTCTGCATCAAAAATATCATAAATTCTTTTATTAGCTGCCAATGCCTGCTGTGTCAAAGCATTGACATTTCCAAGTTTTTTAATTGGACTTATAAGCGAAAGTACTGCTCCAAAAAATAATATAAATACACCAAAAGATAGCTGGCCTTCAAAAAGCCTGTTTCCAAACCACAAAAGCATACCAACCCCAAGGAATCCACCTATAATATCCGTAACAGGAGAAATAACTATTAATCTTTTTATTGACTGAACTTTAAGCTTATAATAGGCATTATTTTGATCTTTAAATCTTTTTGTTTCGTAGTCTTCTGTGCATGATGCCTTAACTAGCTTTACCCCAGAAATTGTCTCAAGCAAAAGTGAATTTATATCTGCCATTTTCTCCTGCGTTCCCTTAGAAATCTTTTTCAATTTACTACCTATCTTGGCCATTGGCAACGCAATCAAAGGAAAGATAATAAATATAACAAAAGATGCTTTAGGGTCTATTATAAATGCTGTTGACATCCACATAATAATTATAAAACTCTGCCTACAAAGATCAGTAATACCATAAGAAACTGCATTTTCAACAACATTAACATCAAAAGTGATTCTCGAAACTAATTCTCCAGTTCTTTTCTTACTAAAATAATCTAATGAAAGGGATTGTATCTTATCATAAAGGCTTACTCGAATATCCCTCATTATCCTCTGAGAAACCTCACTCATTAAATATTGATAAATAAAAGTTAAAAAACTCTTAAGAAGAAGCGCAACAATAAAAACAACTAAAAACAAAGAAAAAAGCTCTTTAGGTTGTATAGCATTAAGCTTGTCAACTATGATAGATAAAAATTGTGGAAGCTCATTTGGAACTACAATTTTATTATCATTAAATATCCTATCTGTCATAGGAACAAGTAAGGATAGCTGAAAAACCTCGAAAAAACTTGATATAAACATCGTAAAAGCTGCTAATGCAAATATCTTCTTCTTGCCATGTAAAAATTTTAAAAGTCTTATATAGTTTTCCATAAGTTTGAGGATATTACCATATCGATTGACATTTGTCGAGCCATTTGTTATAGTTTCCCTACAATTACTATTAATAGATATATCATTAGAACTAAAAGCAGAATCTTATGGAAAACTCTAAAAAACATATAATTATAATAGCTGGTGAAGCATCTGGTGATATGCATGCAGCTAAACTAGTAAATGAGATAAAAAAGATTGACCCTTCTATATCCTTCTCTGGATTAGGCGGATCCAACATGGAAGCATCCGGAGTTAAACTGTATTGCAATCTTACAAAGCTAGCTATCGTAGGTTTTTATGAAGTGCTTAAGCATTACAAAGAGATACGACAAATTTTTTACTCCACTCTTGATAAAATAAAAGAAGTCAAACCCTCTGCTGTTATTTTAGTAGACTATCCTGGCTTTAATCTACGGTTAGCTAAAGAAATAAAGAAATTAGGGATAAAGGTTATCTACTACGTTAGCCCTCAAATTTGGGCATGGAAGAAAAACAGAGTGTATTCAATAAAGAAAAATGTGGACAAAATGCTCGTATTCTTTGCATTCGAGAAAGACCTATATGATAAATATGATGTAAATGCTGACTTTGTTGGACATCCCTTAATTGATATTGTAAAGACAACAAAATCAAAAGAAGAGTTTGTTAATGACAACAAACTAGATAATGACAAACTGACAATAGGCATACTACCTGGATCGCGCAAAAAAGAAATTGAAACTTTGCTTCCTATAATGTTGAATTCTGCAAAAATTCTTTCTCAAAAATATAACAACATTCAATTTATTATAAGTAAAGCCCCTACCATAGACAGGTCTCTTATCGACGAGCACTTAGACGACAGCATAAATGCAACAATTGTTGAACAAGACTATTACAATGCTATAAAAGCATGTGATGTATGTATGGTTACATCAGGAACTGCAACCCTAGAAACTACTATTTTAGAAAAGCCAATGGTCATTGTTTACAAAACATCTCTCATAACTTGGTTACTTATAATGTCATTTGTAAAAATTCGCTACGTTGGCCTAGCCAACATTATTGCAGGAAAAGAAATAATCCCGGAATGCATTCAATTTAATGCAAAAGCAGATATTATTGCTAAGAGGCTAGAAGAAATTTTTACCAATGAATCAAAAATGTCTTCAATAAAATCTGAATTGAAACTAGTAAAGGAATATATAGGATCTTCTGGGGCCAGCCAAAACGCAGCAAAAAGCGTAATGCGAGTATTACAACTATAACGCTAAACTTTCCACCCCGCTACATTATTATCCTATAATGATAAAATAATGCTACGGGGTCCACTTAATCGAACATCCCATAGATGGATTTTGATCTTTTTGAACGCCAAGTCCTGAGGCATGATTATTAAGAGCTTCTTTGAGCTCTTGGCGGGTTACCTTGTCTTCTTCTTTCCAGTTATCATCTATTCTTCCATGGTATATAAGCTCTTTGTTTTCATTAAACAAATATATATCAGGAGTACATTGCGCTTTAAACGATTTTGCTACATCCTGAGTCTCATCAACTAAATAAGGAAAATCTATTTTCCACTGCTCTATCTTTTCCTTCATTGCATCAGAGCTATCTTCTGGATAATCTGAATTTATATTTGGATTTATAGCAATAGCACTTATTTTCATTCCCTTAGCATATTTTGCTAATTCTATCAATCTTGGCCACACAGCTATAGCGTAAGGGCAATGGTTGCAAGTAAAAGCCAGCAATAAACCTCTTAGACCATAAAGATCGTTGCTCTTAAAAACATTGCCCATAGGATCTTTAAGTTCAAATTTTGGCATTTTAGTGCCTAGAGGTATAAGTACAGATTCTAATAAGGCCATTTTTACCCTAAATAAACATCTATTTGTTCTAATTTCTTGTTTCTAACATCTTTTGAATAAGGCTCTGGAATTGACTGAGATTTAATCGTAACTACCTTCTTTGTAAAATATTTTAAGCGAATCTCTTTAATTTCAGCAGCACCTTTACCAAACGTATCTTTTCTTTTAGGATTATGGTAAACAACCAAGGTATTCTCTAACAAATTAAATGCATATACATTCTTTGGCAATTTTATTTCTTTTTCTTTTCCATTTACATCAAAAAACTTCAAAATGCTTTCTTTCTTCG
>JAVCCJ010000106.1 GCA_030765585.1 Candidatus Zapsychrus exili
CATTGCAGGAATCAAGCCTCTAATTCCACCACCATCGATTGATAATATTTTAAATTTTCTACTCATATGAATTTATTTTTCGTATATTTTTTGAACAAACTATTGATAACATATTTTATCAATAGTTGTTTCAGTCTGACATAATTAATGACTCCCATTTATTTTTCCTGCAAATATTTGCCAACTAAATCCAGAAAGAATTCCTTACTCCAAACTTCAATGGATGGTCTTTCATAATCGCGAACAAAAGGATAAATATCATTTTTAGCATCATCCCAATTTAAAGATTCGATCTTTTTACGCAGTTCATCAAAACACCAATTATTAGAAACAATCACACCCTTCTTTTCCCAAGGACCAGATTGATTCAACGCTGAACTTAACAAACCATAATTAACATCAACACGATTCGTACAAAACCAAATTAAATCATACCAATCACGTCCTTTGATATATTCCCGACATAATAAAGCATGCATTTTCCCTGCGAATAAACTTTCTTTATCATGAACCCGAATAGAAGCCGGAAAAGGAAACGTCAAATATTTAGAAACATACCCGCTTCCTTGCGGCGGATTTGTATCCACCTCCAACTTAATCTTAATTTTCTTCATAGAAGGATTGACCTGAATATAATCAAATTCAAGAATTTTCCCAATAGAATCATCTTTAATAAAAGCCTTCTTTACTACGCTAGTAGCCTTTGACTTATCTGTAATCTCAAACTGATATCCATACGCATCTAATTCACGTACTGCTGCCTGTATATATTTCTCAAGAGAAAAATCAGCACTTTGTTTCATTAAAACAAAATCTAAATCTTCAGAAAAACGATTTGTCCCATGAAAAATTCTTAAAGATGTTCCACCATGAAACTCTGCATATTTAAAAAAGTCTGACCGCGCAAGCCCTGCTAAAATAACTTCCTGCGTCATTTCTCTAAGAGCGTGTTCTTCCTCTTGCAAATTTTGACAATTATAAGACCTCAATCGATCCTGGATAATATCTACACTCATAGACAAAGCTCCTTTTTTAAACCTCTAATAAAACGCTTAACCCTCTTGCTTTTATAATTCTCTAAAAGCTCATTACACCCCTTAAGAGAAATTTGTCCTAAAACATCTTCATCAATACGTAAGCTTTGGACAAGCGGAGCAATGGAATTCCAATCTTTCTTATAAACATAGACATAATCACATAATGCTTTTAAAGGACTGGCCATAAAAAAAGATTCCTTTAAACTCTCAATTCGTTTGACCTGCCGATAAAAATTATTTAAAGGAACGCAATGATAAACAAATGTTCCTAAAACATTTTCATAAGAAACCGAACGCTTCATGCTAGCACAAGTTGTCGAAAAAACACCTTCGGGGATCCATCCATGATAAGATAAAGCTGATTCCAGACTCACACATGAAGGACCATATAAAACCTGTGAAATATGCCATAAATTAATTCCATAACGCTGATATTCTTTTGACAAACAATATACGCCACGTTTCAAACGAATCACATCGCCAGAACTAATAGCCCTCTTCATCAATGAATACTTTGTATCGTTACTATCATTTAATAACGTAGTCACATCAGAATCAACAAAAACATCTCTTTTTAACTCATTTAAGATTCTTTTAACGATTTTGTTCAATGTAAATCTCCATATTTGTATAAAGCTGTCACTTATTGACAGCTTTATACAAATATAGTATACTTTTATTAATTTGTCAACAAAGAATCAAAACAAAACATACACCCAACTCCGATTTAGAAGTTGAGAAAACATCTAAAAAGAATCTAATTCTTTTTCCTAAGTTTCCACTTTTGTGTATCTTCTCTTAACCATATCCTCAAACTTCTTAAATCTCTCTTTACCTTCTTTGATTCTGCCTGCTTTCTGATCTTGAGGTACATCTTTTGTTAGAACTAACGTAAGATAGACAAAAGTCTCTAAGGTCTTCTCAAGATGTAGCATTCTTTCATCCATCTTCTCAAAAGTCTTGAGCATATCTAGTTTGAAGCTATCAAAAGCATGGTGTATTACTTCTTTGGCTACTCTTTTATCCTCGGGTTCAAGAGCATTCATTAAGTTACCATCTTCCATCATTCTCATACCATAATCAATCGCACAACTTCTTAAGAATGATCTTGGTTTCATATCATTTTCTTCGCAAAAACGTTCTATGAAATCTTTTTCCTTATCGTTTAAACGAATCGATACTGTATGTTTTCTTTTATCTTCTTCCTTCATATTGGGCTTTTTAGGCATCTTCTCTCCTAAGATCATCTGTTAGTCTTAGACGTCTTCCTAGCTTTCGTTTAACTTCTTGTTTTAATTCTCTATTGGAACGTTCAACCATAGTCTTAATAAACTCTTTCTGCACTCTAGGCATATCTTTGTTGATTATCCATTTATTATTACGCTCTTCACTCTGACGTTCGAATTCTTTATCTATTAAAGTTAAATCTTCTCTTTTTCTTAAATGAGCTAACTTATGATAGTTATTAAATTCTGTATATTTAATAGTCCTTTTTTCTTTGTCATCAAACTCTTTACCACCAAGCATAATAAAGTCCCCTATTTTTACATCCATTTGATCAATAGCTTTTAATACCTTACCACCTGTTCGCATTCTATAAGCTTTACCATCTACTCCTTCTAACATTAAGTATCTAGTATGTCTAAGATCATCTTTAGCGCCAAATCCAAATACTCTACCAATAGCTTTTTCACCTACAGCAAGTTCCTTTTCCTCAATCTTAAGATCTTTACTTATAATATTCTTACGATGTTCATAGAGACTTTTCTGTATATCCCTTGAAAGTTGTTCTCTTTTAAGGATTTCTAAGAAGTTGGTTTTTACTTTATATTCTATAGAACTTGTCTTTGCAGCTAGTCCGCGCTTAGCTAGAAAATCTAGTCTTTGAGCTAGTTGAAGCTCCTTTGTATACCTGAAGATGTTCTTCTCATCATAGTTTACCTGTAGTTGATTATATTTATCTATTCTTCTGTTAATATCTTTATCTATTTCAGTTACGTGGACTTTATATAAGGCCTTCTGACGGCTTTCTAGAATGTCCTTCTTTTGCCTGTAACCTATTGTCTGCGTGATTATCTCACATGAACGTTGCCTAGCCATCTTCTTCTTATAATTATTGCTTAGAACTAACTCTATGCCCTGTTTGTCAACTCCTCTTATTACTATGTGTACATGTGGATGATCAGTGTTTCTATGAACTACTGCTTTCCAATCAAAGTCTATCTTGTTGTCTTTTTGGATGGTTTCCATAAGGTTTCTTGTATGTTCTTTGAGGTTAATAACATCTCCCTTTTCAGGACTTACTATAACTTTATGAAGTTTTGCATCACCTGCTTGTTGCCAAGATGCTAAGACTTTATTAATTTCTATTTTGTCAGAATCAACATCAAATCCAAATTCTTTAATAACTCCAAGCTCATCCTTCCTAGCTTCTTCTCTCATTAGATATCTTCCATGAGCAGACCATTGACCGGAATATTTGTTTGAAATATAAGTAAAATTAACAAAAGATTTTTGGAGGAAATTAGATCCAAAAGCTCTTTTGGAATGAAAAGAATTGGCTTTAAAAGAACTACGGAGTTGGCTATAAGCCATTGTTAAAGATGATTTTTGGGACTTAGCTTTTGGATATAATCTGCCGCTAAGTCCTTTGAACTTAATGGTGATTTCATCTTTGTTGATAGAGTCTAGGCTCTTAAATTTGATCATTTCTGTGATTCTCCTTTTGTATTAGTGTAACACATTAGAATAGACCTGTCAAACTTAAGAACGGGGAAAAGTATTCTTTATCTTGCCTTACGGATTACAAGCCTCTATTTCTTACGAATTATGTTTGCTTTACAGCTTTTACGGATAGATTTTGGTTGTGCTATTTGACGGGTCTGGTAATGCCATTGGTAGTATGCAGAAACCGTTGGAATGGGGGAAAGTTGCTTTAAAACTTTTACAGTTAATTAAAGCTTTGCTTGTTGTTAATGGTGTTTCAATGATTTGAGCAAACTAGAAAAACAAAAGATTAACTCCCTCCTCTTGGGCTTCAAAGATAACATTTTTTTATCCTTACGCTTCGCTTTGTCTAGGGAGCCGCTGCGCTAGACTCCCTTGCCAACGGCTAACAAAAATGTAGTTTTTTCTTTTGCCAAGAGGGAATGGTTTTTAAGGCAGGCGGTTCAACAATCAGAAAGTGTAAGGTAGCAGAAAGGAGAATTCCGGTCTGCAAGTATTAAAACCTGGAAAGGGGCAGTTTGCTGCCTCTTCCTTCTTATCCTCAAAAAAAGGAAGCGAAATTAATCGCTTCCTTTTTTTACTGTAACTTAAACAGATAGTAACCGTTTCTGATCTAACTA
The DNA here is from genome assembly GCA_030765585.1 of Candidatus Zapsychrus exili. Classification (GTDB taxonomy): domain Bacteria; phylum Omnitrophota; class Gorgyraeia; order Zapsychrales; family Zapsychraceae; genus Zapsychrus; species Zapsychrus exili. Next base: position 4,385 of record JAVCCJ010000106.1, read on the forward strand.
TTAAAATATATCATATGTAAGTAATCAAGACTTTTTAAGCTTAAAGAATCTCTCTAAGATTATTGCCTAAAACTTCCTTGCCAATTTTTTATATCCTTCTTTAATAGCTTTAGCATAATCTTTTAAAGAAGCAGATTTCTTTGGTAACTTTCTCAAATGCTCACCCAAGTTTAAAGCTGATATTCTCTTCTCCCCTTCATAAGCTTTTTTAAATTCATCACTTTTTTGCAATTCTGATTCTATGTGCTGATTAATAGTTTCAGGAACGCTAGTTTCTTTCTTTTTATTTTTCATGAGCAAACCTATATTTTCTCTTATTCAATTCCCCGCTCTTTTCTAGAATACCTTTTTCAACAGCAATAGCTAAATCTCTTGTTGCACTTGTTGGCGAAATATTATTATGAACCCCAAGATAATCCCCTCTATTAAATTCTTTGTCTCTAAAATGTTCTCTAGCCAAATCTAATCTAATCTCTGTTTGTTGATTTGATGGTCTGACCTGTTTAGTTAGTTCAAGAGTAGCTTCTTTTATAACCTCCAGCATAAATTGAATAAACGGAGTAGATTCACCCTGTTTTTGAGATTCTTGCAAAGCTAAATAATATTCCATTTGTTTACGCTTTATAGCTGTTTCTATTGGAATATAGGCAAAAATCTCACGATAATTATACAACATGACTGATTGCCATAAACGTCCAATGCGTCCGTTACCGTCCACGAAAGGATGAATAAATTCAAATTCATAATGAAAGATACTTGATTTAATCAATGGAGTTAAACCTTGTTCATCTTTCATAAAAGAAAAAAGATTGTCCATAAGTTCAGGAACCATTGCAAACTTTGGAGCCATATGAACAATCTTGCCCTTAGACCCTACTCCAACATTGACTTTTCTTAATTTGCCAGAATCACCAATCAAGCCATCCATCATAATTTTATGAGCATCTAATAATGAGTTTAGGCTTTCCGGCTTATATTTATGTAGCAAATCATAAGCCTTGATAGCATTCTTAACTTCTAATATATCTTTTTTAGGACCAACAACTTTTTTGTTATTAACAATATCAGTTACTTGGTCTACGCTTAAAGTATTGCCTTCGATTGCAAGACTTGATTGAATGGTGATAATTTGCGTATGTTTTCTAAGCTGGGGCTTGGGGGTGGGCAAAGCCAACCCCTCATATTTCCCCAACATAAGGAATATATCTTCACATAAACTTAGTATTTCTTTTGTAATTGTATATGGTGAATTCACACTAAAACCCCTTTTTATTAAACCATCATTGTTAAACCAACATTGTTTGATAAAAGAATAACATAGATGACCAAGAAATACAAGATTTAATGGTTTTCTATTTCAGAAGTAATGCTCTTCTCTTCTTCCGTAAACCGCTTTGTTTAACAATATCTCCATTGTCTGTTTGCATATCATTTGCAACCAACTCAAACAAACTCATATTCCTCCCTTATTTTATAAAAATTAACAAAAACATTTATCTTCTTTGTGCATATTTATAAAGAACTATTTTAAAGCCCCTCTTCTTACCATTCAAAAAATTCTAAATACAACACAGAACGACTATACCAGTCTGTCCGTTTTCTTACCTTAATTTCTCCTTTTAACACTATTTAGCTTAAAGAATTCTTTTTTGCTGGTTTTAGGTAATTGAGCAGTTTTTTGTGTTTAATCGATCTATGGGTCAGTTTGACCTTTAAAAGGTCAGCTTGACCCTCTTCTACCTTATCTAGCTATATCCCAGATTGCGAAACAAGACTCCTTGTTTCTGTATTCTACTCTTATAAACATTGTTTTTATGCTTTGTTTTTCAGTTTTTTAAACGATAACAATACCGTATTACTAACGAATTACTACCGTATTACTATATATAATATGTTTGTCCTATGGATAACAAGATAAATCCTACGGATAACAGGGTAAACCCTATGGATAACAAGATAAATCCTACGGATAACAATCATTTTCTATGTTCTTGAGCTTGAAAGAACATTTATGTATTTCTGCAATCCAGATATTTATATTTCTGCAGTAGCTATTCAGCATAAATTGTTTGTCAGTAAGTACTTACGTTTTGTTGTCGTATACTTGCAGAAATACATTGTTATTTTCTGCAAGTAGCTCGCAGAAATATGTTCTTTTCTGCAAATACTATTTCTGCAAACAGTTTTAATGCAGAAATGTATTTCTGCAAAGATAAAATAATTAAGAAAATAATTAAGTTTATCTTGACTTTTATAATAATATATATATAATAAGATAAGAAAAAAATAAAAATTAAAAAGAGGATTTTAAAATGAAAGAAAATATTTCAGCATCGATTAATCCAAGGGAAATGGGATACTATTCTTACGAAGAAGCGGCTGGTCTTTTAGCAATTAGTTTGCGATCTGTTGATACTTATTGTAAGAAATATAATGTTACTCCTAAAACAGGTATAATTGATAATAGAAAGAAGTTTTTAACAAAAAAAGACATTATTGAAATATTTTTATCAAACAACAAGTCCAAAGGTGTTGACAAAGACATTTCTGCAATAGATTGGAATAAAGTTGATGAGCGTATTTCTGCAGAAAGAGAAAGCTTTGCAGAAAATACAAAAGATAAAATTATTGATGCAGAAACAGCGGATTTCACTATTTTTGCAAATGATGATAATCAAAATAAAGAGTCACACTCTTCCAACGTGCCAGATGCAAAAAGCCCGGCTCGCTATATGGATGATTTCTTAGGTTTAAAGGAGGCTTCTGGTAAACAAGAAGCAGTCATTGAGTATCAAAGCAAGACTATAAAAACATTGTCAACTAAGATAAAAACTTCTCGTATATTTATTTGGTTATTTGTCCTTATTTTTCTATCTGCACTTGTTTTTCTTAATTTATATTTAGAGTCCAAAGAAAGAATGCTTGCAGAAATGAGTGTATTTCTGCAAGAGAAAGAAAAAAAAGAGTATAGCTTAAACGCACAGCTTAAGATTGCAGAAAATACTATAGTTTTTGCAGAAAAGGAAAAGAGTCACTTGCAGAAGATTAACCAAGAGTATCAAGATATTCTCGAAATTAGGAAAGATAAGTTGCAGAAAATGGAACTAATTCTGCAAGAACAAGATTTGCCAAATGCGCTAGAGATTACTGAAGAAAATACAAAAAATAATTAAAAAAGTGTCCTATGGATAACAAGGAGTTAGTTTTGAGTTCAACTGATGTAAAAAAGATTGAGAAGAAATTTAAGACCAGAATGGAAGTAAATTTAGAAAAAATACCGTTTATTTCTTTTTTCAATTACAAAAATAAGAAAAAAATAGAGGAAACTATGCGTTCTTCGAAAGGTGGGATACAGGTGTATTCTCAAGATTTGCCTGATGGATCTAAGCGTTCTATTAAGCTAGATGTTTCGATGAGTTATGGTTTACCTGTCAGTGAAGATCAAGATGTTTGGACGGTTGTTTCACACAAGATTAGTGAATACTGTTTTGAAAAGCAGGTTTGCCCAGAAACAATTGAAATTAATATGAACTGTTTTGCAAAAATGATGAAAAAACAAATAACAGGACCATTTTATACAAACTTAGAGAATTCTTTGCATCGTTTGGCTGGTGTAACTTTATATCATAATCAATTTATGCAAAAAAAAGAGAACAATAGTAAGTCTAATTTAGAATATGATGCTCAAAAAGGTATAAAAATCATTAATTCTGTTGCAGTTTTAAAAATAAAGAAAAATGGAAAAAGAATCCAAAATGTTGTTAGGATCGAGTTGCCTGCTTGGATCCGACAAAATTATGAGAATTTCTATACTTCTTATATAGATATTGATTTATATTTTCGCTTAAAACCAGGAAGAACACGCAGACTTTTTAAGCTTTTAGATGTTTATAGGTATAATCAAGAATATTTTATTGATTATAATAGATGCGATTCTATATTATTCCTAAGAGATCTTAAACATCGTTCAAAACGGAACGAAAAATTGAAATTAGCTTTAAATGAGCTTAAAAGATTTAATTATGTTAAAGATTTTATTTTTGAAGAGTATGGAATAAAGGTATTTTTTAGTACAATTAAAAAAGCTTATAATAAGTCGTTAATGCTCAAGTTAACGGAAGCAGACAATGAAACAGTAGATTTCTTAATGACGCATTTCAAAGAGCCAGAATCTAAAGCAATGTTTCGAAATATTGTTAGAGAATATCTACCCGAAAGTATAGTTCATTGTTTGGATCTCACAGATGAAAGTATTAAATATGAAGGTGTTAAAAAGACAAAAGGGGCAATATTTATGTATCATATTAATAAATATGGTCGTAAAAAGCAGGCCGTACTTTCATAAATATTAATCCTACCTATGTTTCTGCCAAAATCTTTCTATATATTCCGAAAATAGTAGACTCTATTCTTAAATGATTGTTTCTAATAAATGTGAAGCTTTTTTAAGTAATGTTGACGAAGGTTTTACAAAAGATAAAACAGATAAAGAATTGTTAGACGAAGCGATGGAAGCGATGAGAGTTGTTGTAAGGAATGTTGAGCGCATTACGAAGTTAAAAGATTCAGAATAGTATTTCTCTTGGGAAGTTGAAAAACTTCATAGAGTTATTAATGTTGCAAACTTGTTTTTTGTGATTTACTTTCTTTAATTCTTGTAATATAGTATAAAAAGTTAGAGGACAAATCATATTCATTACGGTTGGCGTAGTATGTAAGTGCAATGCTTACAAAGCAATTAATAACGTAATGGAAGGGGTTTGTCTTTTTTTTGGTTTTAACTAATAAAACTTTTTTATTAAAAGGAATAGAAAATGGGA
>JAVCCJ010000007.1 GCA_030765585.1 Candidatus Zapsychrus exili
CAGGGAAATAGTAATACTTATTTTACGTTTCTTGTTATTACTTTAGTTGTTGGTATCATAGTCTTTATTTCTGGAAATTGTTGTATAATTACTTATAAAACAGAAATTCATATGTGGGAAAAAGATATTGTTGCGTGTCAAGAAAATTATGAAGAAGTTCATAGTATTATGAAGGATTTTCTAAAAGATTATCCTATGGAAAAAGAGGTTTACGATAATTTTAAGAATCTTAGTTTTTTACTTCATTTACCTGAAGTAAAAAGTAATATATTGTTATCTGAGCAGATTAATAATCTGAAAGAATTAAAATGTGAGATTAAGTTACTTAGGTTTAAAATTAATTCACATCAACAAAATTTAGAGTGGCATAAAATTCTGGGTTTTGGGGCATATATTCGAGTTCTTTCTACAGATTCTTAGTAATTTGTTATTTTGTTTTAGAAGAGGTAATAGTGGAGGAAAATGTTTTTAGATATTGTTTTGGTGTTTTTGGGGATTAGTTATTGAAGATATTTGTTAGGGATGATGAACTACTAGAACAAGGAGATTTCGATGGGTAATGAATTGACTCTGAATGGTTTGTATTGGGTAATTGGTATTTGTTTCTTTATATTTGGGGCTATCATGATCTTTCTTGGATCTATTTCTATGACTGTTAAGTCTAAGGTGAAAGTTCTTTTCATAAGAGCGAGTATTCGGTTGAAAAATCTTTGGACTTTAATTAAGAATCATCGGAAATGGATTAGAGGGTTTTTGTTAGGAGTTGTTTTTGTTGGTGCGGTTATTTTTGCTATTCATTGGGAAGGTGTTTCTCAAAAATGGTTTACTCCTTCTTTACAAGAACAGTTGGTTGAGATTGATGAAGAATATCAGGGTTTGATTAAATCTGATCAAGGTATTCAGAATCTTGAAACTGATATTGTTAATTTGGAATCTCAGATGAATAAGGTTCAACAGAATATTCAGGAAAAGGTTAAGTTGGTTAGTTGTCTTAAAAGCCAAGTGGAAGGTAAGGGGTTAACGGAAAGTATTGTTGTAGATGATAATACTTATATTGTTCGTGATTTGATTCGTGAGATTCGTATTGTGAATGTAAATATTGGTTCTTTGAATTTTAATCTTCAATCTTTTAATCAAGAGAGGGTAGAACTTGTGAAAAGATTGGGAATTTTGAGAGAGCAATATGTTCAGCAATCTGAAGATTATGTTCAAGGAATTCAGGTAAGTTCTCATTTGGAAGCTTCAGAGATTATTGGTGAAAATCAAGAGATTGCTGAAGCGTTTATGGATGGGGGAGATATTGCGGATTCTTGTTCTGAATGATTAGGTAATTGATATTTTTTGTTTATAATAAATCTACCTTGTATTATATTCCCGATGTAAGGTAGATTTTTTTTAGTTAAGGGAATTGGAGTTTTGAAATGTATCATAGATATACTGAAGCTGAGAAGAAATGGTTGAAGGGATATGAGTTAACTGGGTGTACTTCTGTTCCTTTGAAAAAGCTTGCAAGGGAGTTTAAGAAGAAATTTAAGATTAGTATTTCTTCTAAGGCATTATATGCTAAGGCTGCAATTTTGCAGGGAAAATGGCCTTCGGGTAATGGAGGAGTAGTTGTTAGAAGTAAGCATCATTATACTTTTGAACAAAAAAATGAGCTAGAAACTTGTAATCTTCCAGGTTCTTCTTTGAGATCAAAGAAGAGTTGGGGAAGAAAGATGAATAAAATTTTAGGTACAAAATGTACCTGGGATGCTCTTTTGCATCAGGCAAAATCATTGAGAGGTGATTGGCAACCTGGAGGTAAAAAGAAAGAAGTTTCTAAGCCTCAAGATACTCGGATTAAGGTTGGGACGAAATCTAAGGAAACTCAGATTATGGAAGATCAGGAATTTGAGTATATTCTTTTACTCAGGGGAGAAGAGGTTTTGCGTGGTGAGTTTAAAATTGATATATTTGAGGAGAAAAATAAGGGATTATTCGCAGTAGTTAATGGTAAGAGAGTCTGGCAAGGTGATATTGGTGATGAAGTTGTTGTTGGTAAAAAAGATCTTGATTAAGGAGGTGATGTAAATTTGAAACCCTTAGACAGCTCTATTCGGGATAGACTAAATGTTAGTCTAACAAATGAGATGAATGGAAACCGAGCGAAGCTTGCAAGAGCCATTGGTTTTCCAGAATCAACTTTTCGTAAAATTTGGAATGGAGGTAATATTTCTCGTCCTAGTTTGCAAAAGATTCAGGATTTTTTGAAAAGATATCCTTCAGGGGTAGTTCAGGGTGTTTCTTTGCCTTCTAAAGAACATCTTGAAAGATCTCAGTTATTGAAATTAGTAAGTAAAAGAGTAGAGAAGTTGAAATATATTCTTTTGCTTCTTGAGGAAGAGCTTGGAGAATTTCGTGATGATTCTCCTGAAATAAGAGAAATTTTAAGAAAGTTATTGGATATTGATGATATTGGATATGTTGCAAGTTTACTTACTATGATTTGTGATGAGAAGCAATTTCAGAGATGGCGTGTATTGAGTAGTAATGGATTTAACTCATTTAAAGGAGGTAAATAGATGAGTAGAAAAGTTGGTCTTGATTTTGGAAGTACGTCATTAGCTGTTAAAAGCCTCGGAAGGACATATAAAGGTTCTGCAGATGCTGCAAAAGAGCCTATCTGTAATGCTTTAGATGAGCATCTTAATCCAGATAATTCTGAACGGGCAAAGAAACTTGGTATTTGTAAGGTAATTTATACTCTGAAGAAAAATAAGATTATAATTGAAATGCCTTATGGTATGGATGAAGCAAGATTTGAAGAAGCTGTTCAAAATATTGCTAAGTCTATTAAAGAGGGTGTTGATTATACTCAGATTGGACATCAGGCTATTGGGTTATTTAGTTGGTTTCAGTTTGCAGGGCAGTGTGTTTATTTTTCTAAGCATGAAAAACATGAGCCCACTATCAAGGTTACTGTAAAAGAAGGTCTTGATGATGCAGATTTTGAAACTGCTCGAAGTCATGAAAGCTTGAAAGAGCCTGGGATGAAGTTAATTATATCTAATCTTCATTTTGATCCTACAAGAGGTACGAATCCTCTTTCAGCTATCCGATTTCAGAAGTATCTTGGTAATAAATTTAATCATTATCTTAGAGAGGGATTTCTTGAAATTGAAATTCATTCAAAGGGTAAAAGTTATCAGGTAGAACCTATTTTAATTAATCTTCCAAGGATTGCTGAGGATTATTCTCTTCTTTATGTGAGGGGAGATGATTCTAAACAGATTGGAATGGAGTTGTATTTTGATGCTTCTGGAAAAGGTGTTGTGTCTATAAGGCATAGAAAAGTTCCAAATGTTGAAGACATTAGGACTCTTGATGCCTTGGGGTTTGAATCAAGTATTTTTGGTTCTGGTTTTATAACAGGGTTTTTAGATCCGACTTTTCTTACTCCAGATACAGGTAAGACAAGTTTTACTGAGAATGAATCTTGGTTTGATTTTATTGCTAAGATGAATGAAATCGCTGCATCTGTAGAAGCAGAGATTGAAAGTCTTAAGGAAATGGAGTC
>JAVCCJ010000031.1 GCA_030765585.1 Candidatus Zapsychrus exili
CGCAAACTTTGGGAGCGACCTGAGAGTTCGAAGGAAGGGCAAGAATAGAATAAATAGATTGATTCAATATGGGTAATATGATAACATTAAAGCCTGAGTTAAGCAGCTTTGGTGGGAAGCCGAAGCTGCTTTCTTGTTTTTAAAAGGAGAAGTATATAATGCAAAACGTAAAACTAACTGTCAAAAATTATCGTTGTTTTTCAGAAGAAAATCCTGTATCTATAAATATAGATAAAGGTTTTACATCTTTCATAGGTCCAAATAATTCTGGTAAATCTTCAATCCTTAGATTAATATATGAAATCAGAAGTATTCTTAACTATGTTACTCAACAAGGAAATGGAGGAAATTACATAGAAAACGAACCGCTATGCACATTTAATCTCGCAGAAAGTATTGGTTTATTAGGTGTTCCAGATTTTGACGAGATATTCTGCAATTCTAACAGTTCAAATGTTGTACTTGAATTTAGCCTGAATCCTTACGAATTAAAAGATTCTAAGTATCCGGTTTTAACAATGTTAAAATTTGAGTTTGAAAGAAAGCGCCCATATAAATGCTCTATATTTTACAAGTGGACACCAAGAATAGTAGACAACCCCAGAGAAGGGCAGCATATTGTAACAAAGGAAGAAAATTTAATAAGAGGGGGCACCATAATAGCAAACTGCAGCCAAATCTTTACGACAATAAAACAACTTGCTAATACCATCTACATAGGTGCATTTCGTAATGCAATCAACAAGGGTGCGGGTAAATATTTTGATATTGATATTGGAACAGGTTTTATATCTACATGGAATTCATGGAAAACGGGTTCGCTAAAAGAAAAAAATAGAAAAATCATTAGTGTCACTAATGATATAAGGCGTCTTCTAGGTTTTAAAACTTTAGAAATTAGTGCTTCTGATAATAAAGAAACTCTGCAAATAACTATCGACGGCAAGCCATATCTATTAAGAGAAGTTGGTTCTGGCATAGCTCAACTAATTGTTGTATTAGCAAACGCTGCAATTCAAGAACCTGCTTATATTCTTATTGATGAGCCCGAACTAAATCTGCACCCGTCTTTACAATCAGACTTCCTTATGAGCCTTGCTGCATATGCAAAGGAAGGCATATTGTACGCAACACATTCTTTAGGGTTAGCTCGAGCACATTCAGAGAGAGTCTATTCTGTTAGAGTTGTAGACAATAAACACATAGTAAGACTTTTAGAAAATACGCCACGGTATGCAGAATTTATAGGCGAAATGGGTTTTGCAAGCTATAAAGAGATGGGGTTTGAAGTTATATTACTCGTTGAAGGCGTTCAAGACGTTAAAACATCAATTCAATTTTTAAGAAAATTGCATATAGACCATCAAGTTGTGGTTATCCCGCTTGGTGGTGACGCTCTAGCAAGCGGTGGTAGGGAACAAGAACTTGATGAACTTTTGAGAATTACAAAAAAAATATTTGCACTTGTCGATAGTGAACGAGGAGCTAAAGGACAACCACCAAAGAAAGAGCGTGTAAGATTTGAAAAAGTATGCAAAACATTAGGCATAACAGCTTGCCTTACTGAGCGTAGAGCTATTGAAAACTATCTTAGTGGCAAAGCAATTAAAGCAGAGAAAGGACCTAAGTACAACGCCTTAGCTCCATATGAAAAACGTGGGAGCAATCCTTTGTCTTGGGGCAAGCCAGAAAATTGGCGTATTGCAGCTAGAATGGATTGGACCGAAATAGAATCAACAGATGTGGGCAAATTTTTTCTTACTCTAAAGAAAAAATTGCTACCTTAAATAAAAGGACACACTACTTAATTCAGGCAGGGCAAAAATAGAATAAATAGATTGATTCAATATGGCGGATATGGTAGCATATTTACAGCCCTAACAGCTTGGGTGGAAAACAGAAGCTGTTATTTTGTTAACAAAATAGGAAATACTTGAATATGAAAATTATGTCATTTGAAATAAAAAATTTTCGTTCGATAAAAGATAGTGGTGCTTGCTACGTATCAGGTGATAAAATTACTATTTTAGCTGGTAAAAATGAGTCAGGTAAAACAGCGATATTAGAAGCTCTAGAGGATTTTAGCACAGAGAGGGAAATAAGGAAAGAGGCAATCAACATCCATAATCGAGAAGCCAAGCCTGAAATAGCAGTAACGTTTCAAATTGAAAAAAGGACTCTTAATGAAATTTTTGGCGAAATAAATCTTGCGATAAAAGCACCTAAAATAGTCAATGTGAAAATTATTAAAGATTATCCGGCAAAATATTCGTTTTCGGAAGAGACAATAAAATCAATAGGCATAAAAGATGAGAGGCTCTTAAAGATCAAAGGGAAGGAAATAGCTAATTCTTACAAAAAGATTAAAGATATTCATGAAGAATTTCCACAGATTAGCGGTACTTTTCCAGAACTAAATCCAGACGATATTCTTAGCTTAAAGCCCCAACTTGAGAATTTTTTTAACGAGATAGAACCCAACTTAATACAAATCACAAATGAAGAAAAAAAAGAGAATTTTGCACAAGGAATTAAAAATATAGTAACTCTAATTATAGAGATAGAAGTGATACAAAGCGCAGAAGAAAAACTCTTAAATGAAATAAAGCAGTGGATACCAAATTTTATTTTGTTTAGTTCTTTTAATGATATCTTTCCGTCAAAAATCCCTTTCTCTGAAGCTGTAGATAATGACTTGATTAAGGATTTATGTGATGTTAGTAATTTAAACTTAGCACTAATTCAATCCGATGAGACACCTTCTAAAATGAAACATAAGGAGAACCTAAACTTAAAAATAAAAGAAGATTATAGCAAGTTTTGGTCTCAGGATTTTACTAACTTGCATATAGATTGGGATTCTCAAAACTTATATTTCTATATTAAAGATGAAGATGGGGAATTCTATCCTCATGATTATAGGAGCAGAGGAAAACAATGGCATTTAGCATTTTATATAAGAATTTCTGCAAGAGCAAAAGAAGACGTGCCCAATATTATATTAATTGATGAGCCAGGACTATTTCTTCACGCTAAGGCTCAAAAAGACATTCTCAAGAAACTTGAATATGAAACTAAGAATGTTCCAATAATTTTTTCCACACATTCACCATTTTTAATTAAAACAGACAATCTTAGTAGGATTCGCTTGATTTCACGTACACCTAAAAGAGGTACTGTCATTTCAGATAAAATACATAAAGGCGCTGATAAAGAAACACTCACTCCAATAATTACAGCAATAGGTTTAGACTTATCTATAGGGCTTGATGTAGCAAAAGATAACAATATTATTCTTGAGGGAATAACAGATTACTACTACTTATTAGCACTTAAAGAATTACTGGGGTTTAAATTTAAAAAAAGTGTGCATTTTATTCCTGGAGTTGGAGCGGATAAGCTTAATCTTTTAGTTTCATTAATGATTGGGTGGAAATTAACTTACTGTGCAGTTTTTGATAACGATAAAAAAGGAAGGGATGCGAACGCTAAGCTATTAAAAGCTTTCAAACAAGCAGATATCAAAACAATGCTAGTGTCTGAAAATAGCGGTGAAGAAATAGAGGATTTATTTACAAAAGAAGATTTTGTGCAATACGTTTTGGATGAAAAACCAGACCCAGCTTTAACCAAGATGAAAAATTCCGAAATCGTTAAACAGAAACACAAAAACTACGATACGGCCTTGCTAGCAAAGTTATTTTATGAAAAAATAAACAACGGGAGCATCTCTCTTACGGTAGAGACTAAAGAGCGCTTTGAAAAGCTTTTAAGCAAAATAAACATAGTGATGTTCTAAAAAAGCACCCTCAATCCATGCCTCTTAAGCAAGCCCTTATTATTGTTCCGATTTAAATTACCTAAAACTTCTATCGTCTCATTATACAAAGCAATTTAAAGAGGCTTGACTTAAGTCTCTTTATAATCAAAAAATAAGGGGAGACACTACTTAATTCAGCAAGCATAAGAGTAGCACAATAAATAGATTGATTCAATATGGCGGATATGGTAACATATAAGTCTAAGTTAAGCAGCTTTGGAGAACAACCAAAGTTGCTTTTTTGTTTGAAAGAGGGGAAAAGAAAACCAGATTTGTTAAAAAAAGATATAAAATTCACGAAAATTCGTGCTTAGGGTACCCCTTTTAGGGTCGCCCCCTTTATATCACTAAACAAAATTGGAAACACTTCTTAAATATAAATATTTTATATACGGCTAAAACAGGGGATAAAATGAAAAAACGCACCGAAATAGATGATAGTATAATGAGCACCACTTTAAAGTTTAGTGACGATAGTGATATGGAGCAAACGCAAGTCGGCATACCCAAAGAAGAAAGAGTACTTAGAACACAAGCTTACGATAAAAGCGTAAGTGATATTGTAGACATGATTAAAAGCAACGACGTAATACTAAACCCAGAATATCAAAGGAATTATGTTTGGAATAGTAAAAAAGCATCTTTGCTCGTAGAATCAATCCTACTTAATGTGCCAATACCCATTATTTATGTTTCTGAAGAAGAAGATGGTCGTTGGAGTGTAGTAGATGGATTACAACGGCTGAATTCCCTAAGAAGATACTTTGGCAACGAATTTAAGCTAACCGGACTTGAAGTGCTTCAAGAATTAAATGGCTCGCAATATTATAAGCTAAACCCAAAAGCTCAAAGACTGCTAAGGAACGGGATTCTCAGGATAATTCTAATCTTCAAGGAATCTAATCCTGAAATCAAATATGACATATTCATGAGACTTAACAAAAGCTCCATACAACTCAATGATCAAGAATTGCGAAATTGTCTATACAGGGGGGAATTTAATGATTTACTAAAAAACTTAGCTTTAAATTCAAATTTTTTAGCTATGCTACGTTTAAAAAAACCTCACAAAAGAATGCGTGATTCTGAAATGATTCTACGATACCTTGCTGTTGCAGATGATTATAATAGTGAACATGGCAAAATGAAAACATACAAAGGTAGCATGAGAACATTTTTAAATACGTATATGGGCGAAATGAAAAACGCATCGAGTGACACTATTGTTATGTTAAAAGATAGGTTCGAAAATACCATACTTAAAGTTCATGCCGTTTTTGGGAATAATGCTTTCCGTAGAATTGATAGTAGCGGCAAATTTGACAGTGCGGTCAACAGAGCTATTGCAGATTTCATAATGACAACTTTTGAAAATTTTGAATACGATGCTCTTGTTTCAAATAAACAAAAAATCATTAGCGCTCTGAGAAACATAATAATGGAAGATACAAAATTTTCTGAATCAGTCAGCTTTGGTACTTCTGATACACAAAAACTGGAATATCGCTTGTCAGTATGGTCTAAACAATTGCAAAGTTTGCTAAAATAATGTTTTACATATGAAAATTGATTTTGAATCTGAAAAAAAATTTCGCGAAGCGGTTGAAGAGGTGGAACTCCTAACATTTGTAGCTGAAGCATACGAAAGGGAAGAATTGTTATATGTTGTATGTAATAAATCCGCCCTGTTATTATTAATTGCAAAATTCGAAGCTTTTGTTGTGAACATTATATGCGAATATATTGTCCTTATTAACAAATTAAATTTAGGCACTAGGCATATCCCCACCGCTCTAAAGCTCAAACACACATTCAGTAAAATAGGTAACGTTGACTACCTAAAACATCCCCATAAAACTACTGAGGCTATAAAAATATTTCAAGATATCGGCTTGCTATGGATAAAAGAAAAAAAATTTAATAAGCTGCAAATAGATTCTAAATTTAGTTTTGGTAAACATGGTAGCAAAGAAATTGACAATCTATTTCATGAAACCGGATTACATGATATTTTCTCAAATATAAAAATATACAAAAAAACATCTTCGGCGCTTGGTTCAAGTCATAACGAAAAAATAGATTTTAAAGGCATGCTAAATTCAGTAGTTTGTATAAGAAATGGCATTATTCATGAAGATGCAACTCCTAGTTTAACTCATCTTGATATAAATGAATATACAACCAGGTTTATGCAGTTCAGTTATAAGCTAACTATTTTTTTAAGAAAAAAAATAGTACAACTGGCAAAACATTAGCTTGAAAACATAAATATAAGGCATAAAGCAAAAAAGGCTTAACTTTGAGCCTCTTTATAATCATATAGCAAGAGAAAATATGTGGTGAAAATAGGCCTTATTTATCATATCCGGTATCATGATCTTAGCCTGCATTATCAGCACTACCATTGATTGAATAAAAGGGAAGACAGGGCCTTTTGGGCCTAATCCAATGGACTGGTGGGGCTGCCGGAATCTTTACAATCCTGCTGCTTTTGCTGATGTACTGGCTCAGCAAGAAACTCTTCTAAGCACAAAAAACCCACTTGACAATACAGAAGATATAATGTATATTAGTTATGGGCATATGCTTAAAAGAACTAGGGGGTATGGTAGTGGGTAGAAAGCCAATAGGGAGACCTATAAAGACAAGATACATCAAAGCAGAACCGGAGATAATACAGTTCAGCCCAAGAGGCCGGCCTGGAAGACCTGATGAGGTTGAGCTTTCTATGGATCAATATGAGGCATTAAGATTAGCGGATCATAAGATGGTGCCGCATAACGCTGCTGGCAAGATCATGGGAATCTCGCGCCAGACATTTGAAAGAATACTTAAGAAAGCCAGAAACAAA
>JAVCCJ010000037.1 GCA_030765585.1 Candidatus Zapsychrus exili
AATAAAGCAAATCCTATAAGGAGAGCATCTCTTAATTTAAGAAATAATTTAAAAAAAGTATTGGAAGACAATCTTACTGAGAATGAGTCTGGAATTATGAAAGCAGTGCTTTTAGGATCGCGATCTCAGATTAAGAAACATATACGCGAACTATTTGCGCAGACAGGTACAGCGCATATTTTAGCTATTAGCGGACTTCATATAGGAATTGTTGCAGCTTTATTTTTAGTGTTCATTAAAATGTTTCCTTTCTCAAGGCGATTACAGATTTTTATTACAATTTTTCTTTTAGTTGTTTATTCGTTTTTAACAGGAGGCAGGCCATCTGTTATCAGGGCAACTATTATTGCCGTTGTATTTTTATTTCAGTTTATTTTAGAAAAAGAGTCAGATGCGCTCAATACTTTAGCTTTAGCTGCTTTTGCGATACTTTTTGTTAATCCATTAAATATTTTTGATGTTGGGTTTCAGTTATCTTTTGTTTGCGTGTCTTCAATAATTTTCTTAACCCCGATTATAAAAGAAGTTATTTTAAAAATATTTGATTCGCACAAAAGGATTGTGCAGTCTTTGAGTATGTCAATTTCTGTTTGGATAGGTGTTTTAGGTCTTGTTGCGTATTATTTTAATATCATCTCCCCTATAACTGTTTTAGCAAATTTGATAGTGATACCGCTTATATCTTTAATAGTTGCTTTAGGTTTTGGGTTGTTAATTGTAGGTAGTTTATTGCCTTCTGCAGTATTTATGTTTGCTATTTGTATTAAGATTTCTCTTAATGCTCTAATCGTTTTTGTGTTTTTACTAAGCAAATCACCTTTCGCGTATTTTTATATAAAAGATGTAAGCTTGTGGACAGTCTGGGTTTATTATGGGATTGTTATATTTGCATTTCTTTACCTAAGATACTCTTTAGAACCTTCCGAGTAAGCCTTTCTGTCTATTAATTGACAAACCTACCTACCTGTGCTAAATTTGACGATATGAAAAGAACCTTTAATATTAGAATATTTCTAATAATATTATTTATCTTATTACTTAGTATAGACGCATATGCTTTTTGGATGTGGACTCCAGAAACAAATAAGTGGGTTAATCCAAAGTATGCTGTAAAAGATACTCCGCAAGAGCAGCTAGAATATTCGCTTGAATTTTACAAAGTAAAAGAATATGAAGATGCATCTCGTGAGTTAAAGAAATTGCTTAAACATTATCCCCGTGCAAGACAAGCCCCAGAAGCACAGTATTATTTAGGTATGGTTTTTGAAGGTCAGAGTAAGCCATATTTAGCTTTTAAAGAATATCAAATGGTTATCGATAAATATCCTTTTAGTGATTTATCTTCAGAGATAATTAAAAAACAGTATGATCTTGGAATAGCGCTCTTAGAGGGTGAATTTGCTCATGGTGCATTTTTTAATGTTTTTGCAGATGATCATGATGTAATTGATATATTTCGTGCTGTTATTAAGAATGCTCCATATGGAGATTTAGCTTCTACGTCACAGTATAAAATAGGTTTATATCTGCAAGAAAAAGGGCTTTATCAGGAATCACGCGATGAATTTGAAAAGGTTATAAATGATTATCCTGATAGCGAGTGGGCAAAGGCAGCAAAATATCAAATAGCTAAGTCTGATGCAGAACGTTCCGCAGCAGCTCCTTATGATCAGAAAATAACTCAAGCAGCGGTTGAAGGATTTGAAGATTTCTTGAAAGATAATCCAGATGCAGAGCTTTCAAAAGACGCTAAAGAAAAAATTGGTCAATTGAGAGAAAAAGAGGCAGAGAATAGTTTTATAACGGCAAATTTCTATGCTAAACAAAGTAATTATAAGGCTGCTAAGATTTACTATAGAGTAGTTATAGATGAATATCCTGATTCAAAATGGGCGAAAGAAGCGTTAAAGAAAATACAAGAAGTTGGAGAGAAAGAATAGTGAAAAAGTCAGCATATATATTTATGGCATTATTTTTAAGTTTTGTCTTATCCGCATGCGGATATACAACGCGTTCGACGTTACCAATCAGACTTAAGACTATTCATATTGAATCTTTTAAAAATAATATAAGTTATACTCAAGCCGGTAGACGAAATCTCTATTTGCCTATGTTAGAAATTGATGTAAGAAATGCTATTATTGATAGATTTTTATTTAATGGAAATTTAAAAGTTACAGAACCTGATATGGCAGACTTAATTTTAAAAGGGGAACTTAGGAATTATGAAAGACATGTTTTAAGGCATGATGATAATAATGATGTGGAGGAGTATAGAATCCAGATTACGGTCTCTTTAGCATTATTTGATGTAGAACAAGAATCAAATATGTGGACATTTCCAGGTTTTGTAGGAGAGACAACATATTATGTGTCAGGCATTAATGCCAAAACAGAAGAAGCGGCCTTAGATGCTGCAATAGAAGATTTATCTAGACGAATAGTAGAGCAGACAGTTGAATACTGGTAAACAAATACCTCTTTCGCTAAACACCACCTACTACCTACAACCTATTTATGATTTATTTCCTTTTAAGTGAAGATACACAATTAAAAGATAAAAAGATTGATGAGATAAAAAAGAAATATCTCCCTTCCAAAGAAGCACTTCAATTCGATTTTATAATTATCCATGGAATAAAGCTAGATCCTGCAGAGCTGAAGAAAGCGCTTATCCAGTTACCTTCTGTATCAGAGAATAAGGTAGTTGTTATTCGCTCAGTGGAGAAGCTAAGTGCACAAAATAAAGATATAGTATTAAATTTTATTGATACAAAGTACGATGCTATTATTTTAGTGTTAGATTCTAACAGTCCCGATTTGGATAATGCATTTACAAAGAAGATATCAAAGCAAGCAGAAGTTTTGCGTTTAAAATCTAATGTTAAATCTAATGTTTTTGATATGACAAATGCGATTGGCTTTAATAATCCAAAGAAAGCTTTAAAGCTTTTATTTGAGCTTATATCTAACGGAGATCATCCCCTACAAATCATGGGAGCGTTGGTTTGGTTTTGGGGAAAGAAGCGTAGCAAAGTTTCAAAAGAGAATTTTAAAAAAGGCCTCTTGGTTCTTCAAGAGGCCGATTTAAATATTAAAAGAAGTCGTTTAAATCCAGAGATAGCAGTTGAGATAGCGGTTGTTAAGCTGTGCTCTTTGCTAGCTTGCTGAATTTAGATTTTCTTCTGGATACAGTATTTTTGTGTAGTATGTTTCTTTTCGCTGCTTTATCTAGTTTCTTATGAACTATTTTTAATTCGTCTTTTACTTTTGTTTCGTTTTTGCTTTCAACAGAAGCAACGAATTTCTTGATAGTTTTCTTAAGATCAGTTTTTATATCAAGATTGTGCATGTGCTTAGAATGATTTTTACGTAATTCTTTTATACCGGATCTTCTTTGTGGCAATTGTAAACTCCTTAATTTATTAAATACTTATTATTTATTTGCAACTTATGATTTTATGACTTATAGCCTATTTTCAAGGCGCAATAATATAGCAGAGAAGGATATTTGATGTCAACTAATAAATCACAACCAGCAATAAACTCAAAAGATTCGCATCGGTCTATAATAAAGTCTACTTCAATTCTTTCTTTGGGCACTTTAAGTTCTAGAATCCTGGGATTCTTTAGAGATGTCGTTTTAGCAAGGCTTCTTGGCACAGGTATGGCTGCTGACGCCTTCTTTGTTGCCTTTAAGATTCCTAATTTATTTAGAGATATGGTAGGAGAGGGTGCAACAAATGCGGCTGTCGTTCCTATTTTTTCTGAATATTTGGAGAATAATGAAAGGGAAGCTTTTTGGAATTTTGTAAGCGTTGTTGTTACAACTGCGATGATTGTGTTAAGCGCTATAACCATTTTAGGAATTATATTCTCAGTATGGATTGTTAAGTTGATTGTGCCTGGCTTTATTGATGATCCTCAAAAGCTTAGACTTACCATAAGCTTAACAAAAATAATGTTTCCATATTTGATATTTATTGGCCTTACAGCATATAGTATGGGGATATTATTTACTTTCAGGTCATTTCGTGTTCCTGCATTTAGCCCGTGTCTTTTAAATATTTCTTTGATAACAAGCGCTTTTCTAGCTTCAAGGTTTATGAAAGAACCTGTTTTAGGATTGGCAATAGGCGTTTTAGTTGGAGGAGTGTTGCAGCTTGCGGTACAGATTCCCTCTTTGATAAAAATAGGTATGAAATATAAAATTCCCAAGACCTTGGTTCATCCAGGTCTTTCTAAAATAGGGAGACTTCTCATACCTCGCATGATAGGAAGTGGAGTTTATCAGCTTACTGTTTTGATTGATGTGTTTTGCGCATCTTTATTTACTATTGTAGGTCTAGGTGGCATATCAGCTATTTATTATGCAAATCGTTTAATACAATTTCCAATGGGGATATTTAGCGTGGCTCTTGCATCAGCAGTACTGCCTACTTTATCTGGTTTTGCAAATAGAAAAGATACTGAGTCTATTAAAAGAACAATTGTTTTTTCTCTTGAGAATATATTTTTCGTAATGTGTCCAACTACAATAATATATATCATTCTTTCATCTCCTATTATAAGAGCGCTTTTTCAGCGTGGAGAGTTTAATGCTTATTCAACTTCTATCACGTCAGGCGCGCTTGCATTTTATGCCCTAGGACTTTTTAGTTTTGGAGGAATTAAAATATTGGTGACCGCATTTCATGCATTACAAGATACAAAAACACCTGCTAAGGTCGCAGCTTTGTGTTTAGGTATTAATGTTGTTTTAAATTTTATACTTATGTTTCCACTGAAAATAGGCGGAATCGCCTTAGCTAGCTCAATTGCAGGAAGCATAGATTTCTTAGTGCTTTTTTATATTATGAATAAGCGCTTAGGCGGAATAGATTCTGGATTGTTTTTATATCTATTTAAAGTAACAGCAGCAGCTTTAATTACAGGGGTGTTCGTATTTTTATCTTGGAATGCATTTATAACAAATCATGAGATTACAAAATTATTCTTAATTGTTTTATTCGGCTATGCGTTTTATGGATATATTTGTATTAAGTTTAAAATAGAGCAAGCAGAACATGTTTATAAATTTATTCTTTTAAGGTTTAAGAGATAAGGTTTAAGGTGTAAGAAAAACTTTTATTTAAACCTGAAACCCTAAACCTGAAGCCTAGCCTTATGGATATCAAACAAAAAGTTAATTCATTGCCACTTACCAGCGGAGTTTATTTTATGAAAAACAAAGCTGGTAAAATTATTTATATAGGAAAAGCCTCTGTTTTGCGTAGACGAGTGCAGTCATATTTTGTAGGAAGCGCAGGAAGAGGACTGTCCCCTCGAGGGACTGTCCCGAGTACTAAGACCGATAAACTTGTTTTAAATATTTCTGATATTGATTATATTGAGACAGCTTCCGAGGCTGAGGCGCTTATATTAGAGGCAAGTTTAATAAAGAAACATAAGCCAAGATATAATATTGATTTAAAAGATGATAAAAGTTATCCGTATATTGTTGTAACAAAAGATGCATTTCCTCGAATATCTATTGAACGTCCAAGAATAAAGAAAAAAACAGCCAGGTATTTTGGCCCGTATGTAAATGCAAAATTAATTCGTCAGGCACTTTCTATTATTAGAAAGATTTTTTTGTTTAGAACTTGTGATCCTTTTCCAAAAAAAGAATGTCTTGATTATCATATTGAACTTTGTGATGGCCCATGTATTGGTAAGGTTTCAAAATCATATTATAAAAAAAGTATTAGAAATGTATGTTTTATTTTAGATGGCAAGAAAGATACTCTTTATCGTAATTTAAGAAAAGATATGGAGGAGGCTTCTTTGAAACAAAAGTTTGAAAAAGCTGCTTTAGCGCGCGATCAACTTCGTGCTATTTCAGCGCTTTATTCGGGAACTAAGGATATTAATTATTATAAGCAAGCAGAGCAGCTTAAAAGAATTTTAAATTTGCCGCGTAATCCTGAGAGAATTGAGGCATTTGATATATCTAATATATATGGTAATCAATCCGTGGGTTCTTGTGCTGTTTTCTTAAATGGAAAACCAGATAAAAAAAATTATAGACGTTTTAAGATTAAAAGCGTTGTAGGGATTGATGATTTTAGTATGATCGCTGAAATTGTCAGAAGAAGATATAGCAGATTAAAGAAAGAAGGAAAAGCATTTCCAGACTTAATAGTTGTTGATGGGGGAAAAGGACAGTTATCAGCAGCTGTAAGAGAATTAAAACTATTGAGAGTAAATATACCAATTATATCTTTAGCAAAAAGAGAAGAAGAAATATTTGCGCCAAACAAAAGGGATTCAATAAAATTATCTAGCGATTCTTTGGGACTAAATTTGCTTAAACGCTTACGTGACGAATCTCATAGATTCGCAATAAATTATCATCGTTTGTTAAGAAGTAAAGAGGTCAAGAAGAAATAGCATGAAGCCAAGAAAACAATTAACTGAATTTCAAAGACAAGTTTTAAAAGCAACGCTAGATATATCAATAGGCGAAACTAGAACTTATAAGTGGATAGCAAAAAGGGTTGGTAACCCCAAATCTATGCGTGCTGTTGGACAAGCACTTGCCCAAAATCCTTATCCTATTAGAGCATACCTTGCCATAGAGTGATTAAATCAGATGGTAGCCTGGGAGGTTATGCTGGCGGATCATCTGACAAAAAAGAGCATCTGCTCAAAATAGAGCAAAATATCCTATTTGAAATGGATCTCAAGAAGTAGAGATTTATTTGCTTTTTTCCACCAAATATTGCATACTTTAATCTCCAGCCAATAAGTATTGTTAATAATAATATAATCTAATATAAGTTAATTTATGGATTTCGCTAGATATCATATAAAAAATAGGTATTTTATTAAGAAAATAAGCCTTTTTGTACTATTTTTCTTCTGTTTTGGCCTTATTGTCCCTCCAAGACCCTCTGCTCAGCCAATTCAAGCCCAAATTATAGCTACAAACTCTGGGGTTAACCCTACTTTAATTAAGGGATTAAATGTATTTCCTGATAATCCCTTTAGGTTTGATTTTATTATTGATCGGGGGCTAGGTTCTATGGCCGAGGGTCTAGAGTTTAAAGTCGAATCTGAGAAGTTAATAAAATATTTCCTTGCTGCCTTAACCGTACCCGAGGATGATCTGTGGGTTAATTTGTCCCCAATTGAAGAAGACAGAGTGATATCGGAAGACTTTGGAAAAACAGAGATGGGACGCCAGCTTCTAATCCAAGATTACCTTTTAAAACAAGTAACATCATCTTTAATGCATCCAGAAGGCGAGTTGGGTAAGAAGTTTTGGAATGAAATATATGGTCAGGCACAAAATAGATACGACTTATCAGACATAGAAACAGATGTATTAAGTAAGGTTTGGATTATGCCATCTGAAGCAGAGGTTTATGAACACGATAATACTGTGTTTATAATTAGCGCTAAATTAAAAGTATTTCTTAAGGAAGGATATGAAGAATCTAACATTATAAAGGAAATAATTATACCGGAATTAGAGCGTCAAGTTAATGAAGATGAGACCTTTGCGCCGCTTCGCCAGGTCTATCATTCGCTCATACTAGCTGCCTGGTATAAACAGGTGTTTAAAACAAGTATTATTAATAAAATTTATTCCGATAAAAATAAAATAGCAGGTGTTAATCCAAATGATCCTGAGTTTAAAGAAAAGATATATCAGGATTATATGAAGACGTTTAAAGAGGGCGTATATAACCATATAAAAGAAGAGTATGACCCTAAAGCTAAATCAATTGTTCCTCGTAAGTATTTCTCTGGTGGTGTTTTTGGAAAAGTGACCCCAGTACTTTCTATAAATAAAAATAGTCCAGACTCTGCAATGATAAGTGACGCAATCAAACATTCTAAAATTGTTCAAACTGTTATTAATCCATTTAAAAGAAAAAGAAAAGTTGTTGAGGATCCATATCCTCTTAAGCAAGATGAGCACATTTTTATAAGCATAGGAGACGTACAAGTTGCTATTAAAAAATATGATAAGAAAGATAGCAATTCACATTTTCGTGATAATAAAAAAGATATAATCTTGTCGGAATCTGATATTAAAGCTTTTGAAGATAGAGGTTTTAAGCGGCACAGAATAAAAAGCGCTCTAAGGTTTTTACCGAAAACCCAGAAGCTTTATCATAAAATAAATTCCAAAAAAGAAGGCAGGTTAAATGCTTTTTTAATGATCAAAAAAGACATTGAGCAAGTCATAGAAGCTAAACAAAAACAGGGCTTAAATGAAATAGTTGTTTATGAGATAGGTCCAGGAGAAGACTCAAAAGAATTTTTTGAAATAGTTAAGATGTTTAATGATGTGATTAAACAAAAGGCA
The DNA here is from genome assembly GCA_030765585.1 of Candidatus Zapsychrus exili. Classification (GTDB taxonomy): domain Bacteria; phylum Omnitrophota; class Gorgyraeia; order Zapsychrales; family Zapsychraceae; genus Zapsychrus; species Zapsychrus exili. The sequence goes on from JAVCCJ010000037.1 coordinate 8,360, forward strand.
GGTTTTGGCTGGATGTTAAAAATGGTAGTTTTGGATTATGATCGGAGCATCTTAGATAGTTTATTTGATAGTATTACTAGTAAAGAGAATAATATTTTATCAAATTTCTTGGATATAAACTTAGAAGTTGAATTGCATGCTGTAGATGTGTCAGATGTAAATGACGTCAGAGCATTGGCTAAGAAATTAAAGAAAATGAAGGAGCCGAAAGAATATGTTGATTATATGTTTGCTCGTAATGTTCTTTTAGCACAGGACATGGTTCAGGACGGACTTTTTGACTTTTTGCAGGATACTTCAAAAAAGGATATTCAAAGTTATATTTATTATACGGGTCTTTTTAAAAATTACGGATTAAAAAATATCTTCAATTCGTATCTTTCTCTTAAGAATATAGTAGGGTATTTTAGCAATGTTGGCACTAAGCTTATTGTTGAGCCAGCTTCTTTCTCAAGAGGAAAAATAGAAAAAGTTTTAAGAATCCCAGGCGCAGAAATATTAACAGCTAATCATTATGCAATTGATAATAAGTCTTTAAAACATGGGTTAAGGGATATAGGTACAGGAATTCATGAGATTAAGAATACAAAGATTATCGGAAGGAAGGGTATTGATTATTTTATTGAGCAGCCACAAGATAATGCAATGACAGCCGATGTTAATAGTTTTATTTTCTCAGAAAATAAAATTGAAGAGATAAAAAATTTATTGGATTCTAAGAATCAATACTCTTCACATCAAAAAGAGGAATACTTTAAGCATTTTCTATTATCAGATTTAGAGGAGATATTCTCTAAGAATTCTATATTTACGTCTTTGACAGGAAGTTTATTTAAGGAACTTTTAGTCACAGTAAAAGATATTTCTTATGATCAGTTTGACTGGATTGTTTATCGACTTTTTGAAATACAAAGACATGAAAAACAAATAAAATTTTCAAGTGTTAAAGAGCTTATAGAAACAATTTTGTCAGAAACGCCACCATTTTCTTTTGAGCATGATAGTTATGGTCCTAAATATTATGGAGTAGACAGGCTTGATGATTTTTTTGCTTGGAGTAGCGGAACATCTTCTATGATTATTGATCAGTTTAAAAGCATGAAAAACATAGATTGGCCCAAAAAAGAAATTTTAGAGATATCTCCAGGCCAGGACGGAAAGATAATTGAATTTTTGAAAAATAAAGGAGCAAAAGTATCTGCAGTTGATAGAAGTTTTAGGGGCGCTCGCTTAGCAAGACAAAAGTATGGGGTAGAAGCTAAAGTTACGGATATTTTGGAGTTACTAGATAATCTTAAAAACAAGAAATATGATGTTATTGTGGCAGCATCTGTTTTGTCATATGTTATAGAAGATAACGCTTATAGATTGATAGAAGAAAATGTTGATAAGGTTATTAAAAGCATTAAAGGCTCTTTAAAAGAGGGAGGTTTGTTTTTCTGCACTTTTCATTTTGATGAATCTGAAAATGATGGGAAAGTTTATGATCATCGTCCATCTATGAAAGTACTAGACAAATTTAGAGCCGCAGGATTTGAAGTTGTAAGAAATATAAACAACAGAGAACTTTTGATGTTCAGGAATACTCCAGAAGACTCTGTGATGATAACCGATGTTAATAGTTTTGTTTTCTCAGAAAATAAAATTGAAGAGATAAAGAATTTACTGGATTCTAAGAATCAATATTCTCTACATCAAAAAGAGGAATATTTTAAGCATTTCCTATTATCAGATTTAGAGGAGATATTTTCTAAAAATTCTGTATTTGCGTCTTTGGCAGGAAGTTTATTTAAGGAGCTTTTAGTCACAGCAAAAGATATCTCTTATAATCAGTTTGATTGGGTTATTTATCGACTTTTTGAGATACAAAGACATGAAAAACAAATAAAATTTTCAAGTGTTAAAGAGCTTATAGAAACAATTTTATCAGAAACGCCACCATTTTCTTTTGAGCATGATAGTTATGGACCCAAATATTATGGAGCAGACAGGCTTGATGATTTTTTTGTTTGGAGTAGCGGAACGTCTTCTATGATTATTGATCAGTTTAAAGGTATGAAAAACATAGATTGGCCCAAAAAAGAAATTTTAGAGATATCTCCAGGTCAGGACGGAAAGATAATTGAATTTTTGAAAAATAAAGGAGCAAAAGTATCTGCAGTTGATAGAAGCTTTAGGGGCGCTCGCTTAGCAAGACAAGAACATGACATAGAGTCTAAAGTTGCTGATATTTTAGAATTGTCTAAGACTCTCGGAGGCAAGAAATATGATGTTATCATGGCAGCATCTGTTTTGAAATATGTTATAGAAGACAATACTGGCAAATGGGTAGAAGAAAATGTTGATAAAGTTATTAAAAGCAGTAAAGGCTCTTTAAAAGAAGGAGGTTTGTTTTTCTGTACTTTTCATTTTGATGAATCTGAAAATGATGGGAAAACTTATGATCATCGTCTACCTATGAAAGTACTAGACAAATTTAAAGCCGCAGGATTTGAAGTTGTAAGAAATATAAACAACGGAGAACTTTTGATGTTTAGGAATATTACAGAAGATAAAGCAATGATGGCAGATAAAAAGAAAGATGATCTTTTAGCGTTTTTCAAAAAATATAATGGCCCAATATATTATCCCGCAGGAGGAGTTGACTTGCGTTCTGTAAAGTTATTGGCTCATAGATTTCCAAAAGTTAATGAATTTATAATAGCAGATCCTTTTTATAAAGAGCAGGCTGAACCTATTTTTTATCTTAATAATATGAAATATACGAAAGATAATATGTCTGAAATATTAGAAAATATTTTATCAAATTTTGCAATGAGCGTAGCTTTAGGTCGAACAGAAATTATGGGGGAAATTATTAGCGAAGAGAACAAAGAGCTTAAAATAACTATTTTATTTAATGATCATAAAAAGGAGTATTTAAGTGATAGGAAAATAACTATACGATATCTTGTTAAAAAGTTTGAGAAATTAGAGGATAAGTTTGATGTTGTGTATGTCAGGATGCCAGGTGCAGGAGGAGATTTGTCTTGGGAAAGTAAATTTTGGGAGAATATTAAAGAACAAGTTTCTTCTGGTGGAAAGCTTTTGGTGAGTAGTAAGCATACAACTAGGCCATTCGAGGATCTTTTTACTTATCAGGCAGAATTTAAGAATCCTACTTCAACATCAGGTAGCTTTTTTGTTTATGACAATGCGATGGTGGCAGAAAAACAAGGAATAAATTTCAAGGATGAAGGATTAAGAGATAAAGAGGTGTCAGATAATGCGATGGTGATAGGACCAGAGACTAAATTGTTAGAGGAAATAGGTTTAAAGCTAGAAGATGTCTTGATTGAATTTGTAGAAGCAGAAAAAGGAACAGAATTCTGGGGTTCAGAAGGATTTGTAGTTTTTTTAAAGGGCAAAATCGAGGATAAAAGTAACAAAGAAATTATTATGAGAAAATTAGGTCGTATGCTTGGCTTTAGCCATTCGGCGGTTGTTCAAGGATTAAATAATATTTTAAAAACGAATGGAATACAAATTAATAAAGAAAATGCAATAGCAGAAGCGTATGAACTTTTAGAGAAAGAGAAAGCCAGAGAGTATTTGCATAATATAACTAGACAAGTGTATGGAAAGCGTTCTTTTAATGAGATAGCAGTTAGTCAAAATTTAAGGGAAAAGGCTGAAATTTTAGAGAGCATAAGTTTAAAGCTAGAGGATGTCTTAATTGAATTTGTAGAAGTTGAAAAAGGAACAAAATTCTGGGGACCAGATGGATTTGTGGCTTTTGTTCAAAGAAAAGCAAAGGATAATTTAACTATTCAACAATTAGCAAAAATATTTAATCTTAATGAAGAGGAGATATCGCAAGGTCTTAAAGAAGATTCTGTCATGAAAGATTTAAAACCAAAGAGTATTGTTTTTATTTCTGAAAGAAATAATTTTGGATTAAAGACAGAAGGGTATTTATCGCGCATTTCTACAACAAATCATAAAGGAAAAATAAATAAAAATGATAATGCGATGGTGGCAGATAGAAAAGCGGAATATTCTAAAATTATGAAAGAAGTTCTTCAAGAAGAAAATATGTTAAATGAATATGGCCAGATAAAAGATATAGAGCAGGCCGCTAAGCTTAATAATCAATTTTATAAGAAAAGGAAGGGCGAGAATGGTACTAATAAAATATTAGTTGCTTATAATGCAGGTTCTTTGAATATGGATAAAGCTAGGCCACGTGGAACGATATTGGCACAAGGTATAGCAAGGGATTTAGGTTTTATATCTGATGATTTATGGAAAAAGCTTTCAGATAAGAAAGAAATTGTAAAAGAAGCGCATAGAAAATTGCTTCAAGAAGTTCTTAAAAAAGAGAAGATGTTGGATGAAAAAGGAAAAATAAAGGACATCGAGAATGCCAATAAGCTGATAAATCAATTTTATATAGATAGGAATGGCGAAAAAGGTATTAATAAGGTGCTCGCCACCTATACGTCGGGTCGTATTGATATTAAAAAGAACTATGTGGAAGATGTTTCTATGGCGAAGATTGTTGCTAGGTATTTAGGTTTTATTTCTGATGATTTATGGAAAAAGATTTCGAATAGAGAAGAGATATTAAAGACAAGATACAGAGAATTGCTTAAAGAAGCATTTGAAAAAGAAGGTATGTTAGATGAAAAGGGGTTGATAAAGGATATATTACAATTACGGAAAATAACGTGGAGTTTCTTTGTCGATAAAGGAGCAAAGGGAGGTATTGCTAAAATATATAAATCTTATCAGTCGGGAGCAGTGGATATAAAAGGTATTGAATCAATACATGTTTCGTTTCCGTTACTGATTGCAAGCGATTTAGGATTTATATCTGATGATTTATGGAATAATGTGGTGCTGAGCAAGAGGAGAGCATATTTCTTGCAAAGAGTTAATAATATAGGGGGGCATAAGAATGGAGCGGTTCGCACACTTAATCCAATAACAAATTATCCTTGGAGGCCAAGAGCAGCTGTTGTTAACTCTGATATTTCTGATAAAGCGATGGTGACAGAGAAACAAGGAATAAGTATTAAGCATGAAGGATTAAGAGATGAAGAGGTGCTAGACAATGCAATGGTAGGCGATGTAGCCAAGGATAAAAAGAGTAAAGAATATCCGATGACAGTTAAAAATCCTGTAAAAAGACTAACTGAACTTGAAGCAAGAACAAGAGTTTTAAATGGGGTTCTTGATTTAAATAAGCAGTATGAAAATGTTATAGATTTGTTAAAAAAGCTACAAATAGCTTTCAAGAAGAATAATTTTAATGCGTCTCGTGATCAATGGATTTCTAAAATTAATGAGCAAATAGATTTTATAAAAAATTCAATGTTGGATATTTTGTCTTCTCCTAGCAGAATAGGTTTTACAGATAATGACACAAAGAATAAGTTTGACGATTTTATAGATAAAATCGCTAAAGAATTTAATTCTGACAAAATTATTATGTGGTTTGATAGTGGTGTGACTTATAGCAAAGGTTATTCTGATAAAGAATTGTCTATATTCTCTCATAATGCATCTAGCATTGTAGAGCTTTTTGATGATAGTTCTCTTAATAGAATAAACGGCGTTATACAAGAGAGCCAAGATTATAGGGAGGCCTTATCTTTAATTGGTGGTGCAGATTCTATCACTGTTGATGTAGGGAAAGATTCTATTGGAGATTTGCAAGATGCATATATAATTTTTTGTTTTGTTCGCAGTCAAGATACTGTTGATAGAGCAGGAAAGTTTAGTAAAGAAGAATTACTTAATATTTATAGTAGACTTAATGAAATGATTTTAAATGGCGAAGCCGTGTGGACTAATAAATATAAAGAATTCTTACAAGAATATTCTGGCTTCCTTAATTTTATGAGCGTGTTAAGACATCATAGTTCAATAAATAGCATTTTATCTCCTTATCTTTATTTGAATGATTTTACAAAAGATATTAGTGGTTTAGTTGATGATAATGAGAAGGTGTATGATTTCTATAAAGAATTAGCAAAGCTAGAGAAAGTATTTGGTGAATTTATAATAAAGAATAATATCTTTATTGATGCGGCAAAAGAAGACACTAGCTTCTATTCGGTAGATATTGTACAGGAAATTCGCGAAATAGTGTCATTATACGAGGATAAAATAGAGGAGAAGGGCCTTAAGTTGGATTTAAATATTGATTTTGATAAGAAAGAAATAAGAACAATACCTGGTTATTTAAAAGCCATTGTTGATGCTTTGTTGCAAAATGCTGTTAAATATACAGAAAAAGGAAAGATAAACGTAAGGCTTTATGAGGGAAGGAATATAGATACTCGTTATAATAAAAACGTAGGAGGTCTTTTCTTAGAGATAAAAGATACTGGAATTGGAATGTCTGAAGAGTTTAAAAAGAATATATTCTTACCAGGAACGAGAGGTGTTAATACAAAAAGTTATCCAGGAGAAGGTATGGATTTAAGCATTATAGAAGCATTTGCGAAGATTATGTTTTATTCTATCGAAGTGTCTTCTGAGATTGACAAAGGCTCTACTTTCACTGTATTTATTCCGCTTAAAGATCAAGCGATGGTAGCAGATGATCAAGTCGGTGGTATTGACATGACGCTAGACGACCTTAATTTAAAAATAAGAAACTCTGGCGAGAAAATAGAATTTGATGCGACTGTGTTAGAGAATATGGATTTTGATGGTTTTGTGCCTGTGATTATAAATATAATGCCAGCGACTAACTTGCCTATGTTATTAGGTATAACAGATCAAGAGCCTGAAGAGGACAGTACTGCTATGGAACTAACTCCTGAGCTTATAGCCGATACGGAAAAGATATACAGTCAAAGAAAACATTATAATAGCTAGGCTCAAAGATACAGCTATGCTATAAAAAATAGAAGTATCTGCAACACCAATCACGCTATAACGCATACCGTTAACCAGATAATACATTGGATTTATTTTAGTGAAGAATTGAAGCTGTTCTGGAATAAGTTTAACTGGATGAAAAACCCCACCTAAAAAAGTACATGGCATAATTAGATATGTGTTCCACATGGTTAACATATTAAAGTCTTCTGCCCATAAAGCGGCCAGCATACCCGCGCAAGAAAAAATGATTGGAATAATCAGAGCGAAATAAATCATAATAAAAGGGTGTGCAATAGTCATCGGATTAAAAAACATAGAGACAGCAAATACTCCGCTTATGACTAAAATAGATCGAGTAAGACTTCCTACAAGGATTCCCAAAACCATTTCAAAGTATGATAGAGGGGAGAGAAGTATCTCTTGCACATGATTATGCCATCTTGATATAAAAAGAGATGAGCTCGCGTTTTCATATGAGCTTGTTATCGACTGCATTGTCATAAGTCCTGGTATTATAAATGCAAGATATGTTATGCCTTCAGCGCTTAAGTCGATTTTTTTACCCAATGCAAGACCAAATATACAAATAAAAAGTACGGTAGAGATAAGAGGTGGAAACAGCGTTTGCGTTGAAACTGATAAGAAGCGCATAATTTCGCGTTTTGATAAAGAAAATATTCCTGTAAAATTCTTAACCAGCATTAGTAGCCTCCAGAAAAACATCTTGTAGGGATTTGTCTTTTAGCACTTCCTGCTTGTTTCCAATATGAACTATTTCCCCCTTATTAATGATTCCTAAATTCTTGCAGAGCTTTTCAGCCTCTTCCATATAATGAGTGGTTAGAAAAATTGTTTTACCTTCTTTATTTAATTTAGTCAGATAATCCCAAATCATAAAACGTAGTTCAAGGTCGCATCCTGCGGTTGGTTCATCAAGTATTAATATTTCTGGATCATGTATAAGAGCACGACATAAAAGAAGACGTTTTTTCATTCCTCCAGAAAGAGCGCGGTATTTTGTGTTTCGTTTTTCAGATAGTTGGAATCTATCAAGCAACTCATCTGCGCGCTTTTCAGCTTCTTTTTTTTGTATTCCAAAATATCCTGCTTGATAGACAAGCATACGTTGTATTGAAAGAAATGGATCGAAATTAAATTCTTGAGCACAAAGCCCAATTAACGCCCTAGTCTTTCTATATTCTTTTGTTACATCATATCCAAAAATTTTAATATCACCAGACTGATAGTTACAAAGACCTGTTAAAACATTTATTGTGGTGGTTTCACCAGCGCCATTAGGACCTAAGAATCCAAAGAAATCGCCTCTTTTAACGTTAAAAGACACATTATTTAGTGCTTGAAACTTTCCGTAGAATTTTATTAGGTTGTTTATGGATATTGCAATGTCTGAATTTCTCATGATGGGCATTATAGTGTTTTAAAGGTAAAAGGTAAAGGGTAAAAATAAGGTACCGTTGTTAATGCTCACTAATTCGGTAACTCTTTTGGTATAATAATACAGCTAAAGGAGACCTAATGGTTTACAATCAACAAGTCCTTATTAAACGATGGATACCGATTCTTCAAGAGTACGAAAAGTG
>JAVCCJ010000005.1 GCA_030765585.1 Candidatus Zapsychrus exili
AATATTTAATCTGTGAAATCAGGGTCATTGCGCAATTTAAATAAAAATGACCCAAAAATAAGAAAAAATATAATAGGAATATCTGGTAAGAATAATCGCTAATCTTGACTAATTATAGCTCGATAATAGTCTTGGCTTAGAGAATCGACAGTCTGATCCTTTGGCTCAACATACGATATTACATCAAATACTTGTTTTACTTCAACTTTACATATTTCTTTTTCAGCATAATAAACTGTTAGAAGACTACCTTCAGACAACCCTTGAACAGAGCCTAATGTACAAATAAGTTTAGAACTTTTTCTATCAAACCAAAGAAAACCTTCTTTTCTTGAAACTTCTTTTTTGTCATAATATGGCTTAATTTCAGGCTGTTTATCTTCCTTTGAAGAGACATCTATTTTTGTTTCAACAATTTCTTTGTCTTCTTTTATCTCGACAACTTCTACAACTTCTTCCTTGGTCCTTTGTTCTAATTCTGGAACTACCTCCAAATAATAAAATGCAACAATGGCTCCCAAAATAGCGAACACAATAAGCAAAACACCGACAAGAATTTTCTTAATATTTCTTTTAGCCATAATTTGTCTCCTTTAAATAAGTGTCCCTGCCTGCCGTATAGTAACTACACTGCCTGCCCCGGCAGGAAGTTTCAAGCGTCACGTTTCAGGTCAAAATCTCGTTTTTCCTGATACTTGACGCCCAACACTTTACACTCTACAGGTTAAACTCTACCTAATAACGCAAACATTTTTTTCTTATATGCTTCAACGCCAGGCTGATTAAATGGATTTACATCCAATAAATAACCTGATATCGCAACTGCTCTTTCATAAAAATAATAAAGCTTACCTAGATTATATTCATCTGCGCTCGGCAAGTTTATCGTCATATTAGGAACTCCGCCCTCAAAATGGGCTTCAGCAGTTGCTTTATAAGCTTGTTTATTTACGTAATCTAACTCTTTATCTGCAACAATATTAAAATTGTCCAAATCTTCTACTTCCTCTGGAACAACAACAGAATTCTCGGTTCTTTCAATATTTATAAAAGTCTCAAAAACATTTCTCATGCCTTCCTGCATCAATTGTCCCATAGAATGAAGGTCTGTTGACATTATCAAAGATGAAGGGAAAATACCTTTACCGCCTTTTGCTTCACTTTCTCCATAAAGTTGTTTCCACCATTCAATAACATAAAACATATTGTCATAAAATGATGAAGTTACCTCTATTGTTTTGCCTTTTTTAGAAAGAAGATACCTTATAGCAGCATATTGATAAGCAATATTTGATTCTAAATCTAATTTAGAATATTCTTCTTGACCATCACGAGCGCCTTCAACCAAAGCTCTTATATCAGCTCCAGCAATTGCTAAAGGAACAAGTCCAACAGGGGTTAGCACTGAAAATCGTCCGCCGACATCATCAGGAATAACAAAAGACTTGTAGCCTTTTTGATCTGCAATTTGCCTTAAGGCTCCCTTTTTACCATCTGTAACACAAATAATACGTGATTTTAGCTCTTCTTCGCTATACTTATCTGCTAAAAACTTTTTTATAATTCTAAAAGCAATAGCAGGCTCGGTAGTCGTACCTGATTTAGATATTACACAAACAGACACTCTCTTATCTTTCAAACTTTCTATCAAATTATAAACATAATCAGTACTTATGTTATGTCCCAAATAATGAATAGGAATTTGATCTTTTTCTCTTAAATATTTTACTGTTGCACGAATTCCTAAATAAGAGCCTCCAATTCCAATACTAACTAAACAATCAGAGTCTTCTCTAACCTTTTTACCAAATTCTTCAAGCTCTGTTATAAAATGGTCATCAATTCTAGAAGGTAAATCAGTCCAACCAGTATATTCGCTTCCAGCACCAGTTTTGTTCTCTAAAGTATCGTGTGCTTTTTTTATGCTAGGAATCATACCTTCCATATCTTTAGCCGATATAAAACCTTTCAAATGTTCTCTATCTAATGTAATGCTCATTTTTATCCTTTCTTAAAAGGCGCGCTAGACACCTCAATTAATTTATCAATAATAGCTCCTCCTAAAACAATATCATCTTTATAAAATATAACTGATTGCCCAGGAGTTACAGATTTTTGAGACTCAAGAAACTTTATTTTAATATTATTCTTATCTAAACATGTTAGATAAGCTTTTACCTCTTTGGCATTATATCTAATACGGACATCAACCTCTAGAGTTTCTTTAAACAATTCTTCTTTTATCAAATTAAGCTCTTTTGCGTAAAGACCAGCCGCCTCTAGACATTCTTTCGGACCAACATAGACAGCATTATTATCTTTATCAATCTTAAAAACATAAACCGGCTTGCCTAATGCTATTCCAAGCTTATCTCTTTGGCCAATAGTATAATTTGCTATTCCCTTATGTTTACCAACAACTTTTCCTTGCTCGTCTAGAAAATCACCTTCTACAAAAACATCTTTGCCTGCTTGCTCTTCTATAAATTTCTTATAGCCTGTATCAGGCACAAAACAAATATCCTGACTCTCTTGCTTGTCTGAATTCTTTAACTTATATTCTCTAGCTAAAACTCTAACTTCTTCTTTTGTCTTATCTCCTAATGGAAACAAAATAGAACCAAGCTGCTCTTTTTTAATTCCATAAAGAAAATAAGATTGATCCTTTGAAAGATCCTTTGCTTTTTTTAATTCAAAAGCATCTTCTTCTCTATTATATTCAATCTTTGAATAATGTCCTGTTGCTATAAAATCTGCTCCCATATTTTTAGCTGTTTGGTAAAGCTTGCCAAACTTTAAATATTGATTGCAGCGAACGCAAGGATTCGGCGTTCTGCCGCTTAAATATTCATCTACAAAATCCTTGATTACTATATCGTTTATCTCTGTCTTAAAATCTAGTACATAATGAGGAATGCCAAGCAACCTTGAAGCTTCTTTTGCATCATCAATTCCTTCTCTACCACAACAAGATGGACGTTTACTTTGTGGATAATTAATGCTAAAGCACATAGTAACTCCGACTACATCATAGCCTTGGTCTTTAAGCAAAGCTGCAGCAACAGAGGAATCAACCCCTCCGCTCATTGCTACAAATACCTTTTTATTCTTATTGTTGTTCATAACAATTCTGTCATTCCTGGCTTTTACCTTTTACCCTTATCCTTAGTCTCTGTAATCTCTTCTATTGCCCAATATGTTACATCTAACAATTTCTTTATTTGATCTATATCTATTGAAAGAGGTGGCATAAGAACAATTACATTCCCTAGTGGACGCAATATTATACCTCTTTCTCTTACTTTCTGACAAACACTAACGCCGACTCTCTTTTCCCATTTAAAAGGCTCTTTTGTTTTCTTATCCGCAACCAATTCAATGCCTATAATAAATCCTTTTTGCCTAATATCGCCTACATGCTTTAAATTATGAAATCTCTTCAATCCTTGTTTAAAAAGTTTTATCTTAGGCCTTAATCTCTCTATCGTCTTTTGCTTTTTAAAAATATCTATGTTTGCAAGTGCCGCCGCGCAGCTTAAAGGATTTCCAGTGTAAGTATGCCCATGAAAAAATGTTTTCTGTTTCTTATAATCAAACAAAAATCCTTTATATATTTTATCCGTTGTAAGTGTTGCTGCCAAAGGTAAATATCCCGCTGTAATACCTTTTGCTAAACACATTATATCCGGCTTAACGCTTTCGTGATTACAGGCAAACATTTTCCCTGTCCGACCAAATCCTGTCGCAACTTCATCAACGATGAAAATAACTTTATACTTTTTACAAAGCTCCTCCATTTTCTTTAAAACGCCACGAGGCCAAACAATTATGCCTGCTGCACCTTGAACAATAGGTTCAACCACAAAAGCCGCAATTTGCTTGTGCTTGGCTTTAAGAAGTTTCTCAAACTTTCCTAAACATTCAAATGCATAATCAGGATATGCCTTACCCTTTGGCGCCCTATAACAATCTGGAAAACCTATTTTTATAGTTTCAAAAATAAGATTACGATATACCTTATGAAATATATCAATTCCTCCGACGCTTACACTCCCTAAAGTATCTCCATGATAAGAATTTTCTAAATGAGCTATTTTTATCTTTTTCTTCTGTCCAACATTTTGCCAATATTGATATGCTATTTTTATTGCAATCTCAACAGATGTTGAGCCATTGTCAGAATAAAAAACTTTGTTTAAACCCGAAGGCGAAATCTCAACTAATCTCTTTGCAAGTTCAATTGATACAGTAGAGCCAAGACCCAACAACGTCGAGTGGCTTACCTTATCAATCTGATTGCGAATAGCAGCATCAACTTCTTTATTTCTATGCCCGTGAACATTTACCCAAAGACTTGATACGCCATCAATATATCTTTTACCATCTGTATCAATTAAATAATTGCCTTCCGCTTGATCAATCACCAGAGGATCTTGCGCTCGCCAATCTTTCATTTGAGTAAAAGGATGCCACAAATATTTCTTATCCCAATTAATAAGCTCTTTTGTGCGACTTTTTTTAGTATATGATAATATTCTTTTTAGCTTTATTTCTGACTTACACTGTTTAACAATATTCTTTTGGCCAAAACTCTTTAAATAAGGAATAGTGCCTAGTATTGGAATATTCCCAAGCTTCTTTATAATCTCTGGATTAGTTTTCTCTGGTATCCCCTTTAAACATTTCTTTGTTTCATTAAAAATAACACCGCAAACCTTTATACCTAAACTTTTAGCCTGGCTTATGGTGAGTAGGGTATGATTTATTGTACCCAAACTTAGACGAGAAACTATAATGACCTCTAAATCTAAATCTTTTATTAAGTCAGATACCAGGTAATTCTTTTTTATAGGAACCATCAAGCCACCTACGCCCTCGACTAAAGTAACATCATGATTTCCTTTGATTGTTTTATATGCCTTTATAATCTTTTTTACATCTATCTCTTTTTTTGCTCTAGCAAAAGCTAAATTAGGACTCAGAGGCTCATCAACATAATAGGGATTTATATCTTTGATATCATCTTGAATATCTAGTTTTGTTTTTAGAAATTTTGCATCATTACCCGAACAGGCAATAGGCTTCATTACGCCTACATCAATACCTTTTTTCTTCAATATTGCACCAATTGCCAATGTTGCAATTGTTTTACCTACGTCAGTATCGGTTCCTGTTATAAAGATAGCTTTTTTGCTTCTGCCCATATTACCTCTAAAGTTGCGTAAACGCTTTTTTCGTGTTTAAAGTTATCCTCGTAATATTGCCCTGTTCTTTTGAGCAAATCTTTGCCTACATAAAAATTATGATTAAGAAGATTAGCTCCAATGCCTTTTATCCATTTTAAAAGTGACATCATATCATCAAACTTTAATTTAAAAGTTTGACTTTTAACTTCAACATTTGAAAATCCAGCCCTTAACAAAGCATCAGATACTTTGGTGTCTTCAATTAACCTATCAATAGATATATCAGATTTATCTCTATGAGATCTCTTCAAAGAAACAAAAAGCTCGTCGAAAGTATTTTTTCCGAACATAGATAATACTATCTTTCCATTTGGTTTCAATTGCGTATAGCAACTAGAAAAAGCTTTTGTTAGATCGTCTACCCATTGATAAGCCAAATTAGATACTATAATATCAAAAAACTCATCCTTAAAAGGAAGTTCTTTTGCGTCGGCTTGCACAATAGCAAAACTTTTATTCGTCTTTTTTGCAACATTAACCATTCCAAAAGAAGAATCAACTCCAATTATGTTAGAACGTTTAAAAGTATCTGCTAGTCTTTCTGTAATCCATCCTGTACCCATTCCAACGTCAAGAATATTAATATCGCCATCTAATTCTTCAATCTTTTTTATAAGCCCAAGACCAACTTCTTTATGAAACTGCGTTAAACTTTCATACTGGCCAGAGGCAAAAGAGAATGAATCCTGAATTTTCTTATGAGACATAATCATTAGCTTGTTTCCCTCATAAATTCCTCTAGTAATCCATTAAATTCATACGCTTTACTTAAAAATGGAAAATGACCACACTCTTCAAAGAAGCAATATCTCGCGCTCGGCAATATTTCCTTAATGATATTAACTGATTCTTGTCTGCAAATAGTATCTTCGCGACCATTAATAAATTGCGTTGGAATATCAACTTCTCTTAAAACCTCCCTTAAATCTTCTACTTCTAATATGTCTAAGCATTCTATTAAGGCATCTTGCATTGGAGGTTTATCATCGCGTCTAAATCTCTGCAGCCATTTATAACGCCTAGTTTGTCGCTCTTGTTTTGTAAAAAGAGATCTAAAAAAAATATTTAATATAGAAGGATAGTCTTCTTTAATTTGCTTGCCTAACTTACGCATCTGCTCCATATCCAAACCATAAGGATAATCATCCGCTCTTGAAAACTTAGGGGCGCTTCCGACAAAGACAAGCCTCTTAAATCCTTCAGGAAAAAGATCATAAATCTTAAGAGCAACTAAACCGCCTAAAGAGCTTCCGACAACGGTTATCTTATCTATATCCAAACTTTCTAAAATCTGATTTATGTCCTCTGCTATTTGCGTTAATTCAACTTTCTTAAATTTGCTTAATCCATGTCCTGGCAGATCAACAGATATTACATTATAATTGCGTGAGAAATGTTTCTGCTGCTGACGCCAAATGCGCCTATCAACTCCCCAACCATGAATAAACAAGAGGGGATCTCCACGACCCACTGTATCAAAATACCACTCTATACCACTATTAGTTGTTAAATGAGGCATAATTTCTTTCCCTCTTTTCTTATTTTATCAACCAAGAAATCTAGGTCTTTTTTCTTATGTGTTGCCATAACAGTTAAGCGCAATCGCGCTGTGTCTTTTGGCACCGTCGGAGGTCTTATCGCACTAATAAATATACCTTCTTTAAATAAAGCTTTTGACAATTCAACTGCCTTCTTTGCATCTTTCACCAAAATTGGAATAATTGGCGTCTGAGAATTCATTGTATCAAATCCTAAGTCTTTCAAAGCTTGTTGCAAATATCTAGTATTTTCCCAAAGCTTAGTTTTTAAACTAGAGTCCTCTTCTATAATCTCAAAAGATTTTAAAGCTGCTGCTGCAATAGCTGGAGGCATACCTGTTGTATAAACAAAACTCCTTGCCTTATTAATAAGAAAGGAAACAAGATTACTACTTCCAACAACATATGCGCCAAAGCAACCTATTGCTTTTGACAATGTTCCCATTTGTATATCTATGTCTTTTTCTACATCAAAATATTCAGCCAAGCCGCGACCATTCTTACCCATAACGCCTAATGCGTGCGCTTCATCTATCATTACAGAACAATTATATTTCTTCGCTAACTCAACTATTTTATCTAGCGGAGCTATATCTCCATCCATACTAAAAACACTGTCAGTTATTATTACTTTTTTATTACCACTCTGCTCTCGCTTTAACATTTCCTCTAATGTTTTCATACACAAATGAGGATATCTTTTAAGCTTCGCCTGACTTAGAAGTATTCCATCAACAATTGAAGCATGATTTAACCTATCAGAAAATATAATATCATCGCGAGAAAATAAACTCGATATTATTCCGACATTTGCCATATAGCCAGTGCTAAATAATAAACACTTTTCTTTTCCCTTAAAATCAGCTATTTTCTGCTCTAGCTTCTGATGAGCCGCCATATTTCCACACACAAGCCTAGACGCTGAAGACCCAACGCCCTCTTCTTCTATACAATCTATCGCCGCGTGTTTAAGCGAATCCCTTGCTGCTAGACCTAAATAATTATTTGAACAAAAATTTAAAACTTCTTTGCCTTCGATATATATTGAAGGACCCTGCGGACCTAAAACATTCTTTAGCTCTCTTTTAAGATCATTTTTGTCTAAACTTAAGACTGCATCTTCTAGAAATTTATCAAGTATTTTCATAATATTAATTGTAAACAATATCTCCGGACATTCTTTTTATAATATTGCCTTCCTCTGTTTTTATAACAAGTCCACCGTAGGAGTCTATATCAAGTGCCTTGCCCTTTATATCGCCAGACACATCTCTTAAAATGATTTGTTTACCTAAAGTCATACTAAGCTCACGCCAACGATTTATTATTTTATCTTTATCTCCGCTCAAAAAAATCTCATACCAAAATTCGAGACGCTGCAAAACTTGTTTAAATAAAGCAACTTTTGTTATATCTTTTCTTCCTTCAAGATAAACAGATGTAGCCTCTATGTCTTTAGGAAAACTCGTATTGCTTACATTAATACCAATACCAATAACAATAAACTTAATCGAATCCATCTCAGCATTCATCTCTGTTAAAATACCAGCAATCTTTTTATTGCCAACAAGCACATCATTGGGCCATTTTATAAAAGCCTTAAGGTCCGCCACCTCTCTGATTGCCTCACAAACACAAATACCTGCTATTAATGTTAGCAAAGAGGACTCTTGTGGTGCTATTTTTGGACGAAGAATTATAGACGCATAAATACCTTTAGACTTTACAGAAGACCAGTTGCGCTGCATACGCCCGCGACCTTTTGTTTGCTTGTCTGTGCAAACAGCTGTCCCTTCTTCCGCACCTTTTTGAGCAAATTCAAAAGCCAAATCCATAGTAGAAGGCAGTTCTTCTGCATAAACCACTCTTTTCCCTAAATATTTAGCAGGAAAATCCCAATTTACTTCCCAACCAAGCAATTTATCTGGAGAACTTTTAAGATGATAGCCTTTATGAGATGCGGCCTCAATTACATACCCCATGTCTCTTAATTCACTTATATGTTTCCAAATAGCACTGCGGCTAATCTTAACAATTCGGCTAATTTCCTCTCCAGAGCAAAAATTACCATTATATTTAAGTAAATCTATAATCTTATCTTTCATAGTAAGATTATAATAAGAATTTTTAGGCCTATTGTCAACCTAAAACGCTATTAAGGTTGACAATTAAAACATCTCTCGTCGATATACATAGCCTCTAAAAAATACCTGAATTCGGTCCGCGCGGACCGAATTGAAGATTAAGCCCATTTACAGCTTAAAAAGCTCTATTATCCGCAATATAAAGCTGTAAAGATATATGTAATTGACAATGAAACAAGGCAATGATATATTGAGGGACTTATTGGGGGCTATAGCTCAGCTGGGAGAGCGCTTGAATGGCATTCAAGAGGTCAGGAGTTCGATCCTCCTTAGCTCCACCAGTCTACGCTCAAAAAATTTCGTGTTTGAGCTTCACAGAAACAAGCATAGCGTAAACATAATGATTACTATTTTAGCGAACGCAGCAGAAAGCTTCTTCGTTTTTATTATCTAGAAAGATTCGCAGGATTATAGGTGGTGGTTCAGCTTTCTACATTTATATTTTAGAAAAGAAAGTTGTCCCAGCGCGAGGCGAATTACATTATTTTTATTGTTTAGAAAGATTCGCCGAAGTGGTGGAATGGCATACACGTCGGTCTCAAAAACCGATGCCTTTACGGGCTTGTGGGTTCGAATCCCACCTTCGGCACCAATTATAAAAAGGCATATACCTTAAGGTATATGCCTTTTTATCTTTAACAAAAACACAAATTATTTGCTGCCTCACACTTTAATATTTCGTTCTTAACTGTCCACAGGCAGCTGAAATATCTGACCCTCTAGGAGCTCTTAAAGTGCAGTGAACCCCTAATTTAGTTAATCTATCCTTAAACAAAATTGCCTGACCCTTATCTACAGGCTCGTATCCAAACTCCTCAACCTTATTATAAGAAATAAAATTTACCTTAAAAAGACCTTCTCTTAAAAGCCTTCCTAATTCATCTACACATTCATTTGTGGCAGTCAAATCTTTAATTAATATATACTCGAAAGTGATCTGCCTATTAGTTTCTTTAGAATATTCCTTTAAAGCAACAATTAAATCTTTAAGAGGATATATCTTGTTCACTGGCATCAATTGAGTTCTTATTTTATCATTCGATCCGTGCAAAGAAACTGAAAGCTCTATTTGTAACCCTAAAGATATTAACTTTTTAATTTGAGGAATTAAACCGCAAGTAGATATCGTAATACGTCTTGCTGCAATATTTAAAGCATCTTTTGAATTTATTATCTTTATCGCTTTTATAACATTATCATAATTATCCAACGGTTCGCCAACACCCATAAACACAATATGGGTAAGCTCTCTTTCTCCTAAAATACTTTTTACATAAATTATTTGCGATAATATCTCTGCAGAACTTAGATCCCTTTTAAAGCCATTTATACCGCTTGCACAAAACTTACAAGCATACTTACACCCTGCTTGTGTTGAAATGCAAACTGTAACACGCTTTGACGTAGGAATTATAACTGTCTCTATTTTCTGTTTATCTTCTAGCTCAAATAAAATCTTAGTAATTTTATCTGTTGATATTTCTTTCTTGATAGAATCTGTTACGGGAAACTTGAAATTTTCTTTAAGCTTATCTCTGAAAACAGCTGACAAATTAGTCATTTTTTCAAAATCATCTACTGACCTTTGATATATCCATTCGAAAATCTGTCCAGCGCGATATGACTTTTCACCCAAAGCAAAAAGACGCTGCACTAATTCATCTAAAGATAAATTTAAAATATCTTGTTTATCTGTTGAGTTGATATATTTTGTCATTTGTAAGTTTTAAGTAGGGTTTCCGCCAGATGAAAATACGCCCATCTTACGGAATCTGTTATAACGATGATCAAGAACTTCTTCAGCAGATAAAAACGATAACTCATTAACATGTTTCAAAAGAGCATTTTTAAGACTTTCTGCACAGGATACAGGATCTTTATGTGCGCCGCCTAGCGGCTCAGGGATTATATCATCTACAATGCCATGCTTTATAAGATTTTCACCTGTTATTTTAAGGGCTTCTGCGGCTTCTGGTGCTTTAACAGCATTTCTCCATAAAATAGAAGCACATCCTTCTGGAGATATAACAGAATAGTAGGCGTGCTCTAATATACAAACTTTATTAGCGACCCCTATACCTAAGGCTCCACCACTTCCACCTTCACCAATAACAGTTGCGACAATAGGCGTTTTGACTCTCGACATATCCTTCAAATTAGAGGCAATTGCCTGTGCTTGTCCTCTTTCTTCAGCTCCAATTCCAGGATAAGCGCCTGGCGTATCAATAAAGATTATAATAGGAAGATGAAATTTATCAGCCATCTCCATCAGTCTCATTGCTTTTCTATATCCTTCAGGATGAGCACAACCAAAATTACGCATTATATTTTCTTTGGTGTCTTTTCCTTTTTGATGTCCGATTACCATAACCTTATAATTCCCTAATTTTGCAAAGCCTCCAACAATAGCAGAATCATCAGCAAATTCTCTATCGCCATGTACCTCAACAAAATCAGTCATTATCATATGAATATAATCAAGAGTATACGGCCTGTCTGGATGACGTGCAATTTGCACTCTTTGCCATATACCAAGCTTGCCATAAATTTCTTCTCTTAGCTTATTAAGCTTCTCAGTTAGAACTTTTATCTCAGGATTGATAGCAATATTCTGATCAGTTCCAAATGTCTTTAGCTCTTGAATTTTAGTTTCTAATTCAAATATAGGTTTTTCAAATTCTAAAACACTCATAATTTTTAATCTACAATCATTACTTTTGTTTTTAATGGAACTATACTATAAAGCTCTTCTACATCAATATTTAACATCCTGACACATCCAGCTGTTGCTTGTTGACCGATGGTCTCTGGTTCTACTGTACCATGAATTCCATATCCTGACATATCAAACCCAAGCCAACGACTGCCTAATACATTTTGAGGGCTTTCAGGCGGAACAACAACTCCACGATTAAACCACACAGGATCTACCAGCTTTATTGTAACCTTAAACTCTCCTGTAGGAGTGCTTGAATCTTGACCTGTCGACACAGAATAAACCTTCAATACTTCATCGCCATCTTTTAATGTTAATATATTCTGAGATTTATCAACGAATATATTTAAGTCACCTGTCCAAATGCGTAACCTCTGGCCAATTCTTATAATATCACTTTTAAGATTATTTTTAACCTTTATTAGCTGAACTGTTGTTCCATATTTTTTGGCTAATTCTCCTAAGGTGTCTCCACTCTTTACTTCATGTTCAACGGTTTTCTCGCTTAAGGCATTAGAGAAAATAATATCCATATTCAAAACTTCTAACTCTCTTTGAACTTCAATAATATTTTCATAATCAGGATATTGAGATAATATTTTTTGATATAACAACTTTGCGGCAGATTTATCGTTTTCTAATGCTTGCCTGGCTTGGTTATAAACCTCTTGAGCCTCTGAATCCATTGAAGGTTCTATGCCTACAAAGCCCTTATTTTTAGCAGATATGCCAACCCACAATAAAACAACAACAATAATTGCTGCAGCTATTATTATATTTCTTCTCAATGTATACCCCCTATATTACCAAATCTTGTAAAAAAATATTGCTAAAACAAGTCCTAAAATAGAACCTATTATTACCTGTAACGGCGTATGACCTATGAGCTCCAGAAGCCTTCCGCTCTCTATCTTTCCCTTCCAATACATATCATCTAATATCTTATTTAATATAGCTGCTTGTTCTCCTGCCGAACGTCTTACTCCTTGAGCATCAAACATAGTAACCATAGCAAATACAGCAGCTAATGCAAAAAAGACAGAGCCGAAACCTGTTTCTAATCCACAAGTTACAGCTAATGCAGTTGCGCCAGCGGCATGGCTTGAAGGCATGCCTCCAGTTCCAATAAGCCACTTAAAATTAAATCTTTTCTCTTTTACGATTCCAATAGTCACTTTAATACCTTGAGCTATTGCCCAAACCAAAAGTGTTATCATTAATATCTTGTTTCCAAAGAATGCGTTCAAAATATTTGTCTCCCTAAATATAATCCCAAATAAATACTTATCTAATCTTAATTATAATATTTATAAAAATTAATAGTAGATAGGTGCAATTTTCAAGATTGACTAAAATACTAATTTATGTTAGCTTACATTATAATATCGGGCTTAAAAAAAGCAAGGCTTTTTGCCCTACTCCCCCACATTAGAATTATCACTCGATTTCCCCAGAATTTATAACAAATATCCCCCAAATTATACACAAAATGACTCTAATTACAAGTAAGGGGGATACTAATGTCTACAAAGAAATCAGTCCAACAAATCTCAGAAGAAATAATTAAAAACAAAATATTTCTTATCCGAAGTAAGAAAGTTATGCTTGATCGTGATCTGGCGCAACTTTATGGCGTTGAAACCAAAGCTTTAAATCAAGCTGTTAAACGCAATATCAGACGTTTTCCTAAAGACTTCATGTTTCGACTTTCAAAAAAAGAAGCTAAAACGCTGGTCACAAATTGTGACCGGTTAGCCCCTCTGAAACATTCAACAGCAACGTCTTCTGCTTTTACTGAACAAGGCGTTGCAATGTTATCAAGCGTATTAAACAGCGAAAGAGCAATACAAGTCAACATAATGATAATGCGCACATTTACTCAATTGAGAAAACTCATGAAAACCCATTCCGAAATAAAACAGAAAATAGAAGAAATAGAAAACAAATACGATTATCAATTTAAAGTAGTATTTGAGGCGATTAAAAAAATATTTGAGCCGTCAAAAAAATCTAAACCGCAAATAGGTTTTAAACAAAACATAAAACACAAAGGGAGAAATACATTATGCTCGCAAAAACATACAGCTACGGAATAAACGGATTAGATAATTATCTAGTAACAATCGAAGTAGACGTTTCAAGCGGATTACCAGGAACTGCCATTGTTGGTCTACCCGACAATGCAATCAAAGAAAGCAAAGATAGATTTCGCGCTGCAGTCAAGAATAGTGGCTATAAATTCTTATCAAAACGAACAACTATAAATTTATCTCCTGCTGACATAAAAAAAGAAGGTCCTTCTTTTGATCTTGCTATATGTTTAGGATACTTAGCTGCCTCAAAACAAATTAATGGCGACGGATTAAAAGACTTCGCCATATTAGGAGAAGTTTCCTTAGATGGAAGAATACTTCCTGTTAGCGGAGCTTTATCTGCTGCACTATCAGTAAGAAAAAGCCCTTTTAAAGGAATTATAGTTCCATTTGATAATGCTCACGAGGCAGCGATTTGCGAATCTATTAAAATTTATCCTGTCAAAACTCTAAATGAGGTTATATTTTTCTTAAGCAATCCCGATGCAATTAATCCTTTTAAAGACAATAGCGAAAAGAAAGAAACACTAAATAAATACAATATAGATTTTAAAGATGTAAAAGGTCAGCTCCACGTAAAAAGAGGATTAGAAATTGCTGCAGCAGGTGGACACAATGTACTTATGATAGGACCTCCTGGAAGCGGCAAAAGTATGTTGGCCAAAAGAGTGTCAACAATACTCCCCAATATGACTTTCGACGAAACGCTTGAAATTACAAGAATTCACTCTGCGATGGGGTTGGTTAAACCCAGTCAAAGTATAATGAATACAAGACCTTTTCGCTCTCCTCACCATACTACCTCTTCTATTGCTATTGTTGGCGGCGGATCATATCCAAAACCTGGAGAAATAACTTTAAGTCACAACGGAATTCTTTTCTTAGATGAACTTCCTGAATTTAATAGAAGCGTGCTTGAATCTTTGCGCCAACCTTTAGAAGATTATAAGGTAACAATATCTCGTGCAAATAAGTCGCTACAATTCCCCTCAAAATTTATGCTAGTTTGTGCGATGAACCCTTGCCCATGCGGGTGGTTTACAGAACCAAAAAAAGAATGTCATTGTTCGCCAGCTCAAATTCAAAGATATTTATCTAAGATATCTGGTCCATTATTAGATAGAATAGACCTGCATTTAGAAGTGCCTGCGGTATCGTACTCTGCTCTTTTGTCTGAAAACCAAGCTGAATCGTCGAGCAAGATAAAAGAACGTACCGTTGCCGCACGTACAATACAAGAAAAACGTTTTAAAAATACCGAAATATTATCAAATGCCCATATGAACCATAATCAATTAAAAGAATTCTGCTCTCTTGGCGAAGAATGTAAAAACTTAATAAGAAAAGCTATTGAAGAACTAGGATTTTCTGCTCGCGCGTATGACAAAATCTTAAAGATTGCACGCACAATAGCAGATTTAGATACGCAAAATGAAATATTAGAAGAACATATTACAGAAGCTATTCAATATAGGTCATTAGATAGAGACTGGTGGGGATAAAACAAATGCGGAAATAAAATATAATTATAGTCAGAAAATTATATTTCGCTAAGCAATGCTCTTATATCTTCTTCTATTGCAGAAAAATCTTTATTCAGAAATCGTTCTTTCTTAAATATACTTGCACCAAATGCAACAGCATCTGCCCCGCAATCAAAGAACTCTTTTATGTTATTTTTATTCACTCCTCCGCAAGCAAAAAGCTTAATCTTATTAAGAGGGGCTTTTACTTCTTTAAGATAAGAAGGTCCAAAAAACTTAGAAGGAAAAACCTTAACCATTGTCGCGCCAGCTTCGGCAGCTTTAAATATCTCTTGCGGAGTAAATGCTCCTGGAAAGACTGGTATTTTGTTTTTAACGCAAGATTTAACTACGTCGTCAACTAATATAGGAGAAACAATAAATTCAGCGCCAGAACAAAGAGCTTTATTTAAATCATCTAAATTCAAAACTGTTCCTGCTCCAACATTTAATCTGCCGCCGGAGGCCTTAACCATTTTATTAATTAAAACATCCGCCCCGTCTGTATTCATTGTAATCTCAATATTCTTAAGTCCAGCCGAAATAACACATTCTACTAAGGGCTCTATTACATCCTCTTTAATACCACGCAAAATTCCGACTACAGGATATTTATTGAAATCCAAAATATCCATCGCTACTCCATACCCACGCTTACCAGAGTTTCATAAAACTCTCTATAATCTTCCTTCTTTATACTATTACGAAGAGCCATTGCAGCGCGAGGATGCTCATTAAGCATACCAGAAATAGCATAAGGCAAAATATATCCCCACTCTACTTTATTTTTTAAAGGAACAAATTCTTTTGATATTAAATCTAAAATAGGACGTATGTCAAATTTTGGATTCTTTAAAAATCCCATTAAAAGTTCTAAAGTACAATTTCCGGCAGCACGTCCAATACCATAAACAGTTGCATCCAAATAATTAACTCCGTGGATAATAGACTCTATCGTATTAGAAAAAGCGAGTTGCTGATTATTGTGCCCATGAAATCCAAGCTCTTTTGTTTTTATAAACTTTCTATATTGCTTTGCAAGTTGCTCAATATTTTCTTGATAAAAATAACCGAAGCTATCTACTATATAGATAACATCTGCTTTTGATTCTTTTTCAATTTGCTCAAGTGCCTCTTCTAACTCCGACGTCTGAGCACGTGAAATAGCCATTATATTAATTGTCGTCTCGTATCCCATACTAGAAAATTGATTAACCATAACAATTGCTTTATCAATATCTTTCACATAAGCTGCTACTCTTATCATATCAATTGGACTTTCTTTCGCCGGCCTTATATCATCCATATCAACGCGACCAATATCAGCCATAACAGCTATTTTCGTCTTAGACTCTATACCGTCTACAACTTTCTCTATATCCTCATCTTTACAAAATTTCCAAGGACCAAAATCCTTAGGATTAAAAAGCTTATCTGAATTTTTATACCCTATCTCCATATAATCAATTCCAGCAAGCGATATAGCTTTGTATGTTTCTCTTACAAATCTATAGTCGAAACCATGATCATTTACAAGTCCACCATCCCTAATTGTACAATCCAATACTTTTATTTCTTCTCTAAACATTTTTATCCCCTAAATAATGATTCTAAATTTATCCCAACTTCTTACGAAAAAAGTTAAGATATAATTTTATTGTGTTATTACTTCTTCCTTTACCTTTTCTGTCCCTAATTCTAAACTTAAAATATTAGAAATTTTTAAAGAAATTTTAACAAAAGAATATCCTAAAGCAAATATTAAAATTCCCACAATTATATGAGAAATCTCTCCATAAATAATGTCGACATAAATAACCAATAACCCTAAAAATATAGGTAGAAGCCCACTTATATAGCAAGTTTTGCTTAAATTTTCTAAAGCTTTAATATTTTCTGCTTTCATATGCACCTTCTCCTTTTTAACTAAGTTATCTCACAGCTATCAACCGTTTATCGTTTATCATAAAATCTAGCTGCGGCTTTTAGTATATCAATTTCAGTCACAACTCCACACAACTTTGATTCATCATCAACTACTGATATACATTTATGTTGGTTATGTATCACCCTTATCAAAGCATCTCCGATAGAATCATCAGCTTTCATACAAATAGGATCTTTTATCATAACGTGTTTCAAAATAATAGTATTTAACATATCACAATCATAGTACCAAGTGCCATCCATAAGCTTTCTTGGAGAATGTATTTTATAAAGCTCCCTTTGGGGTCATAAGACCAACTAGCTTATTTGAATCATCAACAACAGGGAGATGTCTTATATGGTATTCAGCCATCTTCTTTGGAACTTCGACAAAAGGCTCATTTTTATTTATAGATATAACTTGCTCAGTCATTATTCTTCTTAATTTACTCTCTCTAAGAAGAATCCTTATATCAGTTATATCTGCAAACTCTTTATCATTATTATCCATAAGATATCCTTTTTACTATTGTGACGATATTCTACAGTGAAAATAGGCACTTAACAAGACAAAATTATCTTGTACTAATACCCTTTATTGCTAAGAGCGCCTATAAGCTGACTATTAAATATACCTTTCTTTTTAAGCTCCTCTATATAATAAGAAGCAGCCTTATAGTCTTCATTATTATAATAATACATAGCTAAATATTTATAAGCTTCAACATATTTGGCATTAAGAACAATGGTCTTCTTCCACAACTCTGCTGCCTGCTCTTGCTTGCCTTGACTATAATACAATAAACCTAAATTAAAGTGCACATTATCGTATGTTGGGTTTATTTTAATTTCTCTTTTATATTCTCTTTCAGCCTCATTAAGCATCTTCTTTTTAAAATAAATAAGACCTAAATTATTATGCGCCATTGCCTCATAAGGATTAAGCTTAAGCGCTTCATTATATTCTATGATTGAATTATCAAAATCTCCGTCTAAGTACAGCATCGCACCTAAATTACGATGAGCTAAAGGAGAATGTGGCGAAGTTTTAACCGCAGCTCGCCAAAAAGTCATTCTATTATTAAATATGTCACTATACCTAAAAGTAATAAAAGAAAAAAGTACAACAACAGATGCAAAAGCAATTAAATGCTTCTTTCGGCTACTTTCATAGTTTTTAATAAAATCAATCTCAGAAAAAAGTATTATACATCCTAAAAGAGGTATATATAAACGGTACTCGTGTTTTAAAAAGCTTATTACCAAGGAGGGAGCAAGAAAGAGGAAGAACCACGCAACTCCAAATAAAATATAATTCATTCTTTTCTTTTTAGACAATAAAAGCGCTACAAAAACTGCTACAATCGCAATAATCCCATACCATATTTTTATATCACGAAGTATCGGTAGTCCAGATAGATTAAAAGGCAGCACAACTTTCCCAAAATAAGAAATAAAAGCAGGGGAATTCTTAAATACAGATTCGATTGCTGTGCCTAAATCAATACTCCTAGCAGATACAAGTGCTTTTGATTTTAAGACAAACCATACAGCAAATGATGCAAACCATCCAAAGAATATTAAAAAATAATCTATATTCCCCTTCCT
>JAVCCJ010000061.1 GCA_030765585.1 Candidatus Zapsychrus exili
AACACTTTAAAATTATTTAATAATTCTTTTTTCCTTCTCCCCTTTGGGGAGAAGACCTGTCTTTCTTTAGGAAGACAGAGATGAGGGGTAAGAATAAAAGCCCCTCACCCTAACCCTCTCCCCAAAGTGGAGAGGGAAAATTTCTTTTTGAAATCAATCATTTCTTCTACTAATCTGTTACCAAAATAGTGAAGAATTACAGCGTAACTAGGACAATTACATAACTTAACACCAAATATCCAATATCTAAAACCTGTAATCTAACGCTCTAATCCCACAATATTTCTAATAAATAGAGGATTAGTAAGTTGATATCCCATAATATACTAATTAATGTAGGATAAATAGCTATCATAACCCAAATTTATACATAAAAAAGCCCCACACCGCGTAGGGTGCAGGGCTAATTATTAAGTTAAATTCTAAATCTTATTCAGCAGCTTTTTCAACATCTGTAACATCTATAACTTTAACATCAAACTCTAAAGTCTTGCCAGCTAAAGGATGATTGTAATTTACAACAATAGATTCATCTTTTACTTCCCAAACAATACCTGCAAGGGCTGTATTATCAGAATTTTGTATTTGAATAACTGTTCCTGGTTGTGGCTTATAAGCGTCTGGAAAAGCTATTTTTGGAACATCTTTAAATGACTCTGGAACTACTTGACCGTAAGCATCTTCAGGGGCAACAGTAATAACCTTTTCGTCTCCAATTTTTAAACCATCTAATTGTTTTTCTAATCCAGGAATAATCTGATTTGCTCCCTTAGTAAAAACTAAAGGCGCCTTTCCTACTGTTGTCTCAACAACTTGATCATCAATTTTTAAAGTGTAATCAAACTTTATGCTTTTTCCATCTTCTACTTTAACAGCTTTTTTTGCTAAACAGTAAGAAGACCCAAGAACCAAAGAAAGAACTGTGGCTATTGCAATTACTTTTAAAGTTTTTGACATTCGATACCTCCTTGAAACAAACGATTAAAATTAATTTAATTAATATGTTGTATAACATACACTTATTGATAAATTTTGTCAATAGTTCATTAGGCAAAGAAATCTGTTTATTTTGAAGTTCTTGGGGAAAAATACTATTTCTTAGGCTTTCTTTTAGCTTTTTCTCTGTAAAGAAGTTTCCAAGGATTTAGTTTAAGATCATTGCTTAATTCTTCTAAATTTTTAGAGGCTTGATTAAGATTTACCACTATACTATCAATTGATTTTTCATTTGTCTTAAGACGCTCATCTACGCTTGCTGTTATAGAAGATACATTACCCATTGTCTCATTTACGCTCGACACTATCTCGTCAATTGCATCCTTATTAACTTTAAGACGTTCGTTTATATTTTGCGATATCTCTTTTAACTGCACCGCGACCTCTTTTCCCTCTAAAAGAAGCTGTCCAAAATCTGATGGCTCCTCACCTACAATAAGCGTTCCGCTGGGCAAATAGTCTCCTCTTGCACCAGCTGACACAAGGCCGACATATTTTTCTCCCATGAATCCTAAATTCTTAATATATGCTTTACTTCCCTTTCTAAGCTTTGCTTTTCCCTTTAAAAATAAAACTAATTCTATTTTAGTTACGTCCTCTTTATCTTTTACAATCACATCTCTTACAATGCCTACCTCAAGACCATTAAACATAACAGGAGAATTTGTGCTTACTCCATCTACATTTTCAAACTCAACTCTAACTATTGTTCCGGTCTTTGAAAAATTAAAGTTTCCCGTCCTTAGTGTTAATATCAACAAGGACGCAAAAACTGCAAAGGTCATTATTCCTATTTTTATTTCATTATTAAATCTCATATAAAAACCTCCTCCATTTATTATTCTTTTACTTCATTTAAAAGAATCGGACCATCAATATTTCCATTAATAAATTGTTGAACTATTTCGTTAGAAGAATTTCTTATTTGTTCTGTTGTTCCAACCTCTAAAAGCTCACCTTTATAAAGCATCGCAACCCTATCTGCGATACGAAAAACGCTTTCCATGTTATGAGTCACAACAATCGAAGTAATTTTAAGTTTTTTAGTTAAATCAACGATAAGCTGATCAACAACAGCACAAACAACCGGATCTAATCCAGCTGTTGGCTCGTCGTAGAAAACAATATCTGGATCCATTGCAATTGCGCGCGCTAAGCCTACACGCTTTTTCATTCCTCCGGATATCTCGCTTGGCAAATAATCTTCAAATCCAGCTAAACCAACTAAATTTAATTTCATCTTAGATATCATACTTATTATTTTAGCATCAAGACCAGTATGTTCTTTTAGAGGCAAACTTACATTTCCTTCTACCGTTAAAAAATCAAGAAGCGCTGCTGACTGAAAACACATTCCAAAACGCTTTCTGATTTGCTCTTTTTGCTCAACACTTAAGTCTATTAAACTCTTATCATTGAAAGATACGTTTCCCGAATCAAAGCCAATTACACCTGCCATTATTCTAAGCAATGTACTTTTACCGCTTCCTGACCCTCCCATAATTACAAAGATCTCTCCCTGATGCACATCAAAATTTATATCCTCAAGCACAACTCTATCCTGAAAAGTCTTTTTTATATTTTTAACCGATATTACTGTTTTTTTATTTTCCATCCTAATTTATACTCCCCAAAAGAAATAAATTCCTGTCATAAAACAATCTGCAACTATTACAAGAATAAAACTTGTTACAACGCTTACCGTTGTCGCACGTCCAACACCCACTGCACCACCCTTTGTTTTAAGCCCCTGATAAACTCCTACCATTGTAATAATGATTGCAAAAATAAATGCCTTAGACAATCCAGTGTATATATCTTTAAGCGTTAAAAATTTCCACGTAATATTCATATAAAGACCTGGGTTTATCTTTAAACTAAATACTCCGACGACATATCCGCCAATAATACCAGCGACATCTCCTATTACCGTAAGAAACGGAAGCATTATGAATAAAGCAACTAGCTTAGGCACAGCCAAATATCTAATAGGACTTATTGCCATTGTATCTAACGCTTCAATCTGTTCATTTACCTTCATTGAACCTATCTCGGCAGTTATTGCAGCACCTATTCGTCCGGCAATAACAAGTGCTGTCAACACAGGTCCTAACTCACGACAAATAGAAATTGTGACTAGACTTGCAACATAAATAACTCCGCCCATCTTTTCTAACTGGTGGGCAGACTGCATGGCTAATACCATTCCAGTGAAAAATGTTACAAAGAAAACTATTAGGATTGACTGAAACCCCATAAAAACCATTTGGTCGAATGCCGAAGAAAAGTTTATGGGCTTCTTTTTGAAAGGACCTAAAAATATCCAGTAGATGGTTTCAAACAATAGCTTAGCAAAATCTACAAAAATTGTTATCCACGCCTTAACGCACTTTCCTATTATTTCAAAAAAATCTAACATCTTAGAAAGAAGTATTCTTATCATCAAATTATTTCTATTATTATTTATTAATATTTAATAATTCTGCTATTTTATCAAGAAGATCGTCGATAACAATAGGTTTTGTCAGGTAGGCATCAGCGCCCATTTCTTGACCTATTTTTAAATCATCTTCTTTATCTCTTGAAGTAAGAAAAATTATTGGCATCTGACTATAATTTTCATTCGACTTAAGCAAGCGACAAAGATTATAACCATTTATTACAGGCATCATAACATCTAACACTGCAAGATCAGGTGATTGGTCTATTGCTATTTGAAGCCCTTCAGCCGCATCGTTTGCCGATATTACAGTGTAGCCATTATCCGCCAATCTTGCTTCAAGAAGCTTAGTAACAACGCAGTCATCATCAACAACCAATATTGTTTTATCATTGTCACTCATAAAATTAGATTCTTTCCTGATTAAATTAAATGAAAGAATGATTACACAGATTAAAAAAATGCAATCCGTGTAATCTTTTTTAAAATCAGTGTAATCGAAATCATTGATGTATTTTTCAAAAACACATCAATGATCCTAAAATTATTTTACTCTTCTATCAGGCTAAAACAAGACAAAGATTATTAAATAATATTAAGATTAAAAATACTAATAAAGTATAAATTAAAATCTTAGGAAAGATTATTCTAGGAGTTTACTCGCGTGGGTGGCTGCATCTATTATTTCATTTACAACTTTTACAGATTCCTCAATAATTTCTTTATCTGTTCTATTTTTTACTAAACCATCTTCAATATTATCTCTATAATTCTCACATTTATTAATCATTATTCCCAAAAGATTAGCTATATTATGCTTCATCTTTGAAAAGTTATCTTTGTCTTGAACATTTGGTTCATTTTGAGGATAACCGCTTTTTATGTATTCTTTACCTAAAACCTTACATAATGTTTCTTTAAGCGTTTTTAATGGTATTGGTTTAAGCAAAATCTCGCTCACATCGTATCTTGCGATATCTTCTCTTAAATTCTTGTTATCTATATCTCCTGTCATTACAATAAATTTTATATACTTATCATATTCTCTTACACCTGATAAAACATCTATTCCGCTTATATCATTCATTATCAAATCCAATAAAACCACATCTGGTCTCATTCTTTTTATAAACTCTAAAGCTTGTTTTCCGTTTGTGGCTACAGCTACTTCGTATCCGCTTCTGCTTAAATTAGTTTTTAATATGTCGCATACATCTATTTCATCATCAACAACAAGTATTTTTTGCTTTTCATGATTCATAGTGAACTCCATAAGGTTTTTATTTATAATATCAAATTATCATACCGACAAGATAATTTCAAGGTAAGTAGAGTATAATTTTCTCTTATTTAAATAAACTACTAAAATACTACATTTAAAAAAGCTCTGTTTTGTCTTAGCTCAAACATCCAGTAAGGGTCAATTCGTGCTGATCTGAAGCTTCAAATGATTCGGGAGATATGTATCTTTCAAAAGCTCCATACCTTTTTGTCACTTCAAACGCTTCTTCTTTTTTATCTTGTGACAAAAGAGTTATTATTTGACGTATATGCTTGCCCTTATCTAAACTAACCATAACTTTTAAACTTCCTTTGTTTTTATCGCTCATTACAAGTAAAACTCTCATATTTGGCGCCTCCTTTCTCTCCTTCTCTTAAAACAAGTATAAAACACTTTTGTGCGTTTGTCAATATTTTATGTATATTACGCACATTATCACAACTTACTCTAACGCAGTCATTTACATACCTGCAACACATCTATTACGCAATAAATATGCCATTGTCTATAAATATGCACATTAATCTTGAATTTATTTAATTAACATTGTATAATCATATTATGAAGCTTTATGAAAAAATAAATGAAACGCTAGCAAACCGAAGCTTAAAAATTATCAACCTACACAGAAAAATAGTTGATAGTTTTGGATCTGAAGCGATAAGCCACACAACTCTTTATAGAGCTTTAACTGGAAAATCAAGTCTTCGCGAATCTTCTATATTTCAAATAGCAACAGCACTTGAAATTAAAACATCAGAGCTTAAAAAGAACACTGAAGTTCAAGATAAATTTAGCATATTTGAATATAATGATAATGCCTATCTTGAGATATCAAATGATTTACTTGAATTCTTACCTGCTAAACTTGTTATTAAGCCTTTAGGTAGAACAGAAATCCTACAAGATCCGCAAGAAAAAGGTGAATTTTATAAATGGAGTTTTGGACTAAAAGGAGAGATTGTTTGTACTATAATATTTGATGACAAAGCGGAGAAGCATACTATAGGCAAAAATGATACATTTACCTTTAACAGTACAAATAAACATTATTACGAAAATACAACAAATAAAACCGCATCAGCTATTGTTGTTCAAAATCCAAAGTATCTGTAGATTCTTTTCTAAGACTCAACTTTCCTTTACTCTCTAAAATTAATGCAACCTTCTCTTTAAGTACTTTAAGAGATATTGGTTTTGGCATATATTCTACTTCAAGATCGATTAATTTATTTGCCATCTCCGACGAATCCCACTTTGTTACAACTATTATTGCAATCGACGCGTAAAGCTCTTTTGCTCGTTCTAAAACTTCTTGACCGCTTATCCCTGGCATAGTTATGTCTGATATCAAAATATCATATTCTTTTAACTCTAATTTTTCTATTGCCTTGTAACCGTTATCCGCATCTGCTATCTCACAAACTATTCTATTTGCAAGATATTCTCTTATATTTTCTCTATTTTCTTTCTCATCATCAACAATAAGTATTTTTGCAATATTCATAGTCTCGCCTCCTATAATTAAAATTTTAGACTTCTTGTTTCTCTGTATTTAAAAGTCTTTTAACTTCTAAGCCCACAGTTGACTCCAAATAGGTTATATTAATAGGCTTTTCAACATAGTCATCTGCCCCAAGAAGCATGGCTTCTTTTTTTACAGAATCTTCTGCCGCGCAAGTTATTATTATAACCTTAGATTCTTTGCTGACCTCTTTTATCCTTACAAGAGCCTCTATGCCATTCATTGTGCCCATTCTTATATCAAGTAAAATAATATCAGGTTTCTCTACTTGAGTAATTGCAATTCCATCATAAGCATTATAGGCCGTAAAGACCTCCAAGCCCCTTGAAACAAAAAAATCTTTTAAATGTTCTACCGTGTCTTTCTCGTCGTCAATTATCAATAATTTAATCATTTTTATCCAATCTCCTATTTTTATTGTTGCTCTATATCCTTATCAGGGTCAATGCTTTGATATATACACTTTTTAAGTGGTATCATAATTTTATCTGCGCTCATTGCATATCCTTCTATTTTCTTTAAAGATTCTTTTATTTTGTTTAATTCATCTTTTAAATTCTCTTTTGAAACAGCATCAATATCAGTATTTTCTATCATATCTGCTACAACACTCGAACTTATCGTTATCTTATTATGCCAATTACCTATATCATGAAACATATTTTTTATTGTTGTCATAACACCTCCTATTTATCCATTAGCTGCATCTTTTATTATACATTTAATATCTTCTATTTTTATAGGCTTTGTAATAAATTTATAAGCTCCGAAACTATTAGCTTCTTCTTCGTATTCATCCTTATATCCCGAAATAATTATAAATTTTGTATTAGGGAACGAACTCTTAACTTGTTTTAAAACTTCCATTCCACTCACTTCATCTGCTAGCTGTATATCCAAAAAAACTACGTCTGGTTTTTCTAAATTAATTATCTCTATCGCTTCTCTGCCTTTAGTTGTTGTTAATACATTATTAAAACCATTAAACTCAAAATAATCCTTTAACATATCTAAAATATCCACTTCGTCTTCTACCAACAATACTTTTAAATTCTCCACTTATCATTCCTTTCAATTATTTACTACATCTTTTATTCTACATTTTAATTTTTACTCTTAAATCGCTCTAGGTAAAGTTATAGTAACTATTGTCCACTCTCCACTCTTAGAATCAACATTTAACGTACCTTTATTCGCCAATAATAGATGGTACACCATATTTATCCCCATACCAGTACCTTTCTTACTCCCTTTTGTCGTATAAAAAGGTACCAATACCTTGTCGAGCTCGTCTTTTGTCATGCCTATACCATTATCTTTTATTTCTATTTTTATAATATCACCCATTATTTCAGACATAATTATTATCTCTGGCTGATAGCCCTGGTTATTTTGGTTCTCTTTCTTTATTTCCATCGCATCACAACTATTATCAAGAGCATTATATACAATGTCTTGTAAGGTTGAATAGTTTGCCCAAATTTGATTGCTAGTATTATATTCTGTTATCAAATTATATTGCAACCTCGGATGTTTAACCGCAACTAAACTCATACTCGACTTTACTACTTCATCTAATGATATGCTTTGAGGAGCTATATCTGTCTTAGCGTAATTCTTTATTGCCTCTGTTATTTCAGTACCTCGCATGGCGCTTTTAGTCATTCTTTCTACATTCTCTCTAATCTCTTTTATTATTTCTTCAGAGACTTTCCCCTCTTTTATGTTGTCTAATAATTCCAATAAAGAGTCTCCACCTAACGATATAACATTAAGCCTATTATACATTTGA
This sequence comes from Candidatus Zapsychrus exili, assembly GCA_030765585.1. Classification (GTDB taxonomy): domain Bacteria; phylum Omnitrophota; class Gorgyraeia; order Zapsychrales; family Zapsychraceae; genus Zapsychrus; species Zapsychrus exili. The sequence goes on from JAVCCJ010000061.1 coordinate 8,036, forward strand.
TGCGCTATGCCAGATCCAAGAGCGCCTAAAGAACGAAGTCTACTTTCATGAAACTGCTGCGCTAAATCTTTTTTGCTTTCTTCGTAAAACACAGCATTTTCAATTGAAGTAGCTGCTTGTTTAGCTAAAATATCAAAAACAGTTAAATCATCTTCTGAATATATTTGCCTTGATTTCTTTTTGCCCATTGTTATTAAAGCTAGAACTCTCTTGTCAGAGAATATAGGCACAATAAGTTCGGCATCAATACTTATAAAAGAATCAAGAAAATCATTATTTATAATTTTCCCTTGCTGCTCGTACTTTCCTTTTAACTCTTCAATTATTATTGGATTTTGATTATTTATAAAATAATTTATTAGTTCTGAATCAGATTTTATCGACTTTATTTTTTTATCTGCTGTTGTTGCTCTAAGAGCATACGATTCCTCAACCTCATCAAATAAATATATAGAGCAGTGCTCAATTTTTATAGACCTATACAATGTATGAATTATAAAATCCAACAAATGTTTAAGCTCTTTTATCTTAGCCATTCCTAAAGATGCACTTTTAAGTGTTTTTTGATATTGTTTTTGTTCTGATAAGATACGCGCTTCAGCCCGTCGCTGAAGGAATATATATAAATACGGGCCAGCGGTTGCTAAAACAGCCATGGTTAAAACAGGAATAAGCCAAAGTCCTACTCCAAACAATTTAAACCCAACATAAAATGGTATTCCAAGAACTAAGGTATAGACTAGAATAAAAATCGTAGCTCGAGATATAACAAGCTTAATATCCATTAAACGCAATCTAATAATTGCATAAGCTATAATACATAGATGCACCGATACTAAAATATTACCAACCGGAGGTACTGGTATATTAAACCAAAGGGGGAAATTAGTTATACCTCCAGACCAACCTATAATTGTAGCTATAAGAAGATATTTTATTTGCGTTCTATGCAAACCATCAGATATCCTTAAATACCTTAATAGTAAATATACTGTTCGGAGAACTATAAAAAACCATATAGCTAAAAAATATCCAAAAAGATCGCCTGCATCAGGCCAATACTCAAAATAAAGCTTTTGGCTAACTCCTTTTATAAAATATCCAGTAAAGCATAGACACATAGAAACAACGCCAAATGCATACGCAAAATAAATTTCTACCTTTCTGTCTTTAGACAGTCTTAACATCGCATAGATATAGTGAAGATAACAAATAGGTATAAAAACTCCAGCTGCCATTAAAACTTTAGACCACAAAAAAGCATGGATATAATTATCCGATATTTGCCAAAAGAAATAAGCAATACTCCAAGCAGAAACACTTAAACAAAAAATCCCGTAAGTTATATTTGCAAGAGCCTTTTTACTGCGAGAAAAAACAAATATTCCCAAAGAAAAGCTAGTAAATAAATTAATTAATGAACTTACTGCCCAAAAAGTCATATGTCTAATATGCAAATTTTATTGTTTTATAAGTTAAGATTTTTCTATCTGTTCTTTTGTAGCTTTCGGTAATATTATTAAAACTCTAGTCCATTCATTATATTTTGAATCAATTTCCAATGTTCCCTTATTAGACTGCAAAAGTTGATATGCCATATTCATACCCATACCAGTCCCTTTCTGCGCACCTTTTGTGGTAAAGAAAGGGACTAGAACTTTTTCAAGCTCATCTTTTGTCATGCCTACACCATTGTCTTTTATTTCTATCTTTATTTTAGAACCCAAAAATTCTGACTTGATTTTTATAATAGGCTTATAATTTTCTAACAACAAATCACCTTCATTAATTTTCTTTGTTTTTATTTTCATCGCATCACAACTATTATCCAATGCATTATATATAACATCTTGCAGAGTAGAATAATTAGCCCATATATAATCATCTGCTTTATAATCTTCTATAATTTCATATTCAAATCTTGGATGTTTGACCCTAACCAAAGACTCACTTGATTTTATTATTTTATCCAACGATATAGCTTGAGTGGCTATGTCTGTCCTTGCATAATTCTTTATTGCCTCTGTTATCTCAGTACCGCGCACAGCACTATTAGTCATTTTATCCACATTCTTTTGAACCTGTTCAAACATTTTTAATAGCTCTTCTTTAGATGCGCTATCTTTGTTTATGCTAGATAACATGTCCAACAATACACTTCCTCCTAATGATATTACATTTAACCTATTATACATTTGATGAGCTATACCAGAACCAAGGGCCCCTAAAGACTTCAAACGACTTTCATGAAAACGCTGAGCTAAATCTTTCTTACTCTCCTCATAAAACATGGCATTTTCTATAGCTAAAGCAGCTTGATTACCTAAAATAGAAAAAACCATAACATCATCATTGGAATATATTTGACCAGTCTTCTTCTTTCCTAACATTATTAAAGACAATACCTTGTCATTTACAAACAATGGTATTATTAGCTCAACATTGAGCTCTAACAATATACTCAACAATTCCTTGCTTGCAGATGACTCATTATATTCATGTTTTCTCTTGAATTCTTCAACAACAAGAGTATCTTTTTGACTTTCTATATATTTTATTAAATCTGAATTTGACAAAATTTCTTTAATATTCTTGTTAACTCTCTCCCCTCTTGAGGCGCTTAAAACATAAGATTCTGTAATTGCATCCATCAAATAAACAGAACAATATTCTATTCTTACAGACCTTGTTAATATGTGAACAATAAGCGATAATAAATGATTTAAATCTTTTATACTTGCCATGCCTACAGATGCTTGCTGAAGAGTTTGCTGATATTGTTTTTGCTCTGCAAGAAGTCTATTCTCAGCTCTACCTTGTAAAAATATATACATATAAGGTCCAATCGTAGCCAATACAGCCATTATTGAAACTGGTAAAAGCCAAAGCCCCACACCAAACAACTTTAATCCTATTCCAAAAGGTACGCCAAGAACCAAAGTATATACTGAAACAAAAATTGTGGCACGAGACAATACTAATTTAATATCCAAAAGCCTATATTTAACGATAGAGTAACAAACAATGCCAACATATAAACTAATAAATATATTAAAGTGTGGGGGGAAATATATCTTATACCACATCGGCCAATTTGTAGCTCCGCCTATGAATCCAAAAATAGCCGAAATCAAGAAATATTTTATTTGTTCGTGTTTAAGGCCAACCGTATTAAACAATCCCTTTAAAAGCAAATAGAATCCATATAAACATTGCCAAGACCAAAAAAGCAAATAGAAATGAAACGAAATATTAGGAATAGGCCAAAACCCAAGGTTATATCTTGGCTCTAGCTCAGAGAATAAAAAAGAGCTCAAGCTTAACAAAGCAAATACTATATTAACTAAATAATATATACGAATTTCAATTTTTTTATCTTTTAAAATATCAAGAAATGCAAAAATAAAATGCAGATAAGTAACATTAATAAAAATAATACCTAGTGTTAATGTTTTAAACCAAAAAAGTGCCTGTTCTGCATTGTCAGACAATTGCCAAAATAAATATCCTATGCTATATACGCAAACGCTTAAATTAAGATAAAAGAAAGTTTGATTCTTTATATTCCGAGAATTTTTAGAAAATACTATTAGACCAGCAAAAAGACTTGCTGTAGCATTGACCAAGCCTGATAAAGCTAAAAAATTCATATCCTAATCCTGCATTCTCTTAATTTCATAGAAAACTATTTTGCCTGTTTTATCTAATGATGTTTTTATGTCCAGCTTATGTCCTAGGCCATACAATAGATTCAGCATGTACTCATTATCTCTTGGAACAAACTCCCAATCGCAAAACCACATTGGTGGCAAAGGGGCGAATGGATCTTTCTTCTCGTCTTTTATGCTCAACAACAAAACTCCATTCTTTGACAGCAGACTAATACAGAAATTAATAAAAACTTTTAGCAATCTATCTGGAAAATAGTCTATTAATCCAATGCTATATATAATATCTTTACTTCCGAATAATTCTAAATAATGCTTATTCTTTGCATTAAATTTAAGGACATTTTCTTTAAAATATTTAAACCTTACCTTTTTGTTTTTTATAGAATTCAATGTCTTTTTCGAAAATTTAATTGCTTCGTCATCAAAATCAACAAGCCCAAAAGAAATCTTACCTGAATATTTTACCCTCTTAGATTCTAGAATATCCTTTATTTCTCTACTAGGACCACATGCCAAATTTAATATATCTAAATTTTTTGCTTTTGAAGCATTTATTAGTTTTAAAAGAGAATTTCCCATAAAATCTTTACGTTTTCTAACAGCTTCAGCATATGGACTTTTTAAAAAATACCTATCAAAACATTCTCCAAACCCAGAAGATAATATTTCCTCATTATACACTATCTCTAGCATTCTATAATCCCCAGGATATCCTCTTGGCTTTTCGTAACCTCTGCGAACAATATTACTTCTATATGCCAAATATCCCGCACAAGCTCTAAAACATTTCTTGATCTTTTTTATCAACAATTTATTTTTTAAATTTTTTGATAATTTATCAGCCTTCATTAAAATTTCATCAGTATATTTTGTTAATTGATCAACATTTCTTTTAGAAACTTTTTTCGCTCTTTTTATCCCTACAACAATGCTCTCTGCATTACTAATATATTCCTTTACATCATTCAGAAAAAATCTCTCTATTAATTTTATAATTTTCTTATCACAAATATCTTTTATTATTGGATCTATGCTCTCATTAAGAAAAACTTCTCTCAATGCGTCCATATTATTTTTTTCTAATTTTACAAAACACACGCCATGCAAAACACCTTGTCTTTCTACAAGTTTTTTACTCCATAAAACTTTAAAATTAACTTTAAGATTCTTATTACCAGGCGCTTCTATGTAACATTTTGCTTTCGAAGCTATGGATTGCTCAACAAGTATTTTCATACCGCTTTCGCTTATATCTATTATCTCTGCAACCACGTTTGGTGAAAATCTAATAGGAAGCGATACATTTATTCTGGGAACAACTCTTCTGTTTAAACTTATTTTCAAAACATACCTCCATTATTATTTATACAAAATAAACATTTTTATTTTTGATTTTAGCGTACACGAAACACGCTCGCAAATCGCTTAAATATAAGCAAAATGCTAAAAATATATCAATTTTAATAATTTTATGCTAAATATCGATACATAAGCAGTTTAGCAAACGCTAAGACGTTTGCAATGCTCTATTGATTTTTTTTCATTTTTTAGAAAAGTGCAGATTTTGAAGTTTCTTGAAGTGTTTGATTGATGGTCAGCTATCTTTAGAAATTAGTCCCCCTGAAGGCCATAATCCATTATTTCGCCTGTGTTTCCATTAACTGTCACATAGAAAGGTATAGTTGGAATAAGCCCCCAAAGCAAACTGTAATCTTTGTCCTTAAAGTACACTATCCATCTTTTTTGTATATCACCTTTAAAGGTTAAACTAGGCCTGCCTGCTATAATTACATCTTGGCCATCTTTTTTCCATATATTCTTCTCTTCTATCTTAAATGGCTCTAGGCTTAAAAGCCTTCTTGCCAAACTCTTATCTAATATCAATTGGAGCGCTAGCAATATTGCTTCATCTTCATCAATGCCATCTGATGCATCAACATACTTTGCAGCTTCTCTTATTTCGCCATAGCTATAAGACTGATATTTAAATGTTGAGCAACCTACTAATAATATTGATATAAATATAATTATTACTTTTTTCATTTTGCCTTGTTTATTCTATCTACTAAATGTAGAATGTTTTTATGACTATTACACCTCAAACTACAGTAAGCAGCATTGAAGCTATCACCAGTTCAATAAGTACAGATCCTCATACTTACCGATGGTTTTATTTTCTCATATTTCAGCCTTCTTTAAAGAAAAAACTATGTTCAAAAGAAGATATAAACAAAATATATAAGAAATTAAAGAAAACTGTTCAAATACAAATGACGCTCTATATTTTTTCTATGCTTTTATTATGCTTTGCTTATGTTTCTAAACAATATTTATCTCTACTCACTCTTACCCTTTTTTTATATCCTCTAATAAAACTATATTTAGAAAAAAAGAGATGTGTGGTCGAGATTAGCAACCATATGCTAAGCCGCGATTTTGATACATCTGAAATTATTACAAAAACTCTTTATCAAATAACATCAATATACGGCAAGAAATATAAGATCCCTTGCTTGGTTGAAACAATTCATTTCTCAGATAATTTATGCAGAAAAGCTATTATTTTCACCTTTATCATTACTTGCTTTATTTATCCATTCGACAGATTTTGGAAAATAATATTCTTTGTTTTATTTGTTTATTCCCTTATCTACCTTGTCACCAACACACATCTTGCATATAAATGCATAAAACCAAAATTTTAAGAAGCCAGACTAAGAAAGATTCTTGCCGAAATATATACTATCGCCACCAAAGCAGCTATATTTCCAATTCGCGTAGCAGTCAAGAAAAGAACATTATTCACTACGTTATATAAATAAGACAACACGTACCTGTTCATATTTTTGTGCTTAAACACAATCTGTCCTAAAAAATAACTTCTCCAGTTAAGATTCGTTATTCTATTTTCTCTTAACATATTATTGTAAAATGCTGAACCTGGAAGCGGAGTTATTAAAGAAACTGCCGTTACATCAGGTCTTAAATAAAAACACGATTTCCACAATTTAATCAAGTCTGAATATCTATCAGATTCAAAACCAAATATAAAATGAGCCTTTATATTGATTCCTGCCTTCCTAACTGCTTTTGTATATTTTATATAATCATCTGCAAAATTAAACTTTCCTCCTTTAGCCTTTTCAAAAGAATCTCTAAATATCTCATAACCAAATAAAAGCATCTTACATCCGCTTTCTTTGGCTAAACGGATAGTATCTTCATCTTTTCCAATATCAATCGTACTTTGTGAAGCCCATTTAAGCTTCAAAGGCTTTAAAGCAGCAAATAATTCTTTTGCATAGGCAGGAGAGGAATAAATATTATTATCTAAAAATAAAAGAGACTTATATTTTGTTTTAATTCTTTTTGCAAACTCTATAACCTCATCAATAGGCTTGTATCGTGGCTTTGATCCGCATAAAGAAGAGACAACGCAAAAGTCACAGCTAAACTTACATCCATGTACTGCCTCAAGACAATATCTTGCCTCCTCAATAGGAGCATTTAAAAGTTGCTGATGAACTTTCTTGTTAGATTCTTCCGACGGTCCACCAAAATATTTATCTTTTAAACAATCATTCTCATAATCCCTTATCACATCTTCCCAAACTCCTTCTGCCTCTCCAATTACTACACTATCGCAATACTCCAAAGCCTCGTCAGGCAGAAAAGTAACATGTGGCCCACCCATAATAACCTTTGATCCTCGCGCCTTAAATCCCTTAGCAATGTTATACGCCTCATAAGCGTTAGACGTAAAGCACGTTATACATACCAGTTTGTCGCTATTATAATACTGATCACGCCAAGTAACTTGAAGAAATCTACGTATCTTATAATCTTTTGGAGTTAAAGACTCTAGCACAAAGAAAGCTGGTGGATAAAAAAATAGTAAGGGAAACGCGATGCTATTTAAAATACCACCGTTTATTGGACTAACTAAATAAATCTCTTTTTTCGGATTAAACCTCTTTTTCAAATCATCATGCGCATCTACCATTATATTTATAAAATATACAAATTCTAAAAGCTTAACATAAGTTAAAATAAAAAGTATAATCCTAAAGAAATAAAAATTCTTAATATGAAATACCTGCGGCAAATAGAACAAACACATATCTACCGTATAAATAGCAAGAATCGTTAAGAAAATCTTGAACCCTACAACTACTTTCTTTCTAGAAAGCCCCTCTTCTCTTAAATATTTACCTACAATAAAATTTGCCAACAAATACAAAACAACTACATTAAAATGAGCTCCTATAAAGAATGGCGACGGTAACATTTTAATAGGAATCGTAATTGATAAAATTATATGCACAAACAAAGGAGCCAAAGTTAATAAGAAATAAAACCAAAAAAGTTTCCTAACATTAGTCTTACAACTTAATATCTTTGGTATAAACTCCTTTCTACTTGCGATATCAGCTAAAACACCATAAATTCCGCTTAATATAAAAACCTTTAAAATACTAAATAAAATAAGCACTAGCGCTGACATATTACTTTTAAATAAAAACATATATGTCGTATCAAGCATATACACACTAAATACAAAAATTAATATGCTATTTAAACTACCAAAGGATTTCTTTAAAATAAGATTATTACCTAACATAAATTTATTCTAGACCTTGTTTATACTGTTCGTTGATTGTTTTATACTGCCCTTGGGTTAATAATTCTATTTGTTCGCGACGACTATCTTCAGTCTGCATCATTATTTGCTGTTGCTTAACAATTACATTCTTTAATGTGTCCTCAATAATTGCCCTAAAAATAGTCTCATTTACAATTGGATGAATAATTGCATCAGCCTGAGCTTTGATATCTTTGTTAATTACAGATAAAGGCACTCTCTTGTCTTTTAATTGTTTATATTGATTAAGACAATTTTGATACGCTTCTGCAATAATATTTAATATAGCTTCATTTCTTGTTGCTTGAATTACAATCTGTCCAAGAGCATAGCTTGCAAGCTCAGGGTTAAGCCCAATGTTTTGACTTGTTATTGCCTTCTGTAGAACTTCTTTTACCTTTTCTTCAAAAGCAAAATAAACTTCGTCCTGCACAAAATTACTTCTTTGATTAATTGGATTAATTTTAAGCTGCATCTTTGGAGCAGATATTAAAGCTCCGGCTGAAGGCCCGCCAGACATCAAAACCCCAGAGTCTTGCGCAAATGTAATAGACGAGATAATAATAGTTAAAATAATTAATATAAATATTAATAAATTTCTCACAATTATTATTATGAAACTTTTATATGTGTAGTCAAGGAAGGATTAAGAATCTTGTCAGTTTTAATGAAGTCTTGAAGCTTGAAAGCTTTCTTGTCTAAAACAAGAGCTAGTATTTGCTCTATTTCATTTTTCTGATGAAGGTTAGGTACAAACGTAGTACGAAATTGATACTTAATGCTAGAATTTTCTATTATGCTGATACTTTGTTTTATTCGAGCAAGATCAACATTACATCCAGCAAGCTTATTGTAATTTAGAAAACTTGCCTTTATGTCCATTGCAATAAAATTCAAAAGGCCTCGGTCTAATGCCTCTGTTATTACATCTGGATTGCTTCCATTCGTATCCAATTTAACTAAGAAACCTAAATCTTTTATTTTTTGTAAAAAAGGTATCAGATCGGATTGAATGGTGGGTTCACCACCGGTAACAACTACTGCCTGCAATTTGTCTACTCTACTTTTAAGAAATGTAAATACATCGTCTTCTAAAATAGTATCTCCAAATTGCTCTGACAAAACCAATTCTGGATTATGACAAAAAGGACACCTAAAATTGCAGCCCTGCGTAAAAACAGTAGCTGCAATTTTGTTAGGATAATCAATTAAAGAGAGTTTTTGTAAACCACCTATGCGCATAATTTATACGTTTTTCTTACCCTAAATTCTTCTTGCTTTCCTTTATTCCATTGCTGAACAGGGCGTAAGTATCCAACAACGCGAGAATAAACTTCACAAGTATTCTTACATTTAGGACAGCTACTATGTTCTCCTGCAATATATCCACAGCTTGGACATACGCTAAAAGTAGGACTTATTGTAAAATAAGGCAAGTGATAATTAGAGCAAACTGTCCTAATAAGCGACTTTAATGCCCCTACATCATCTATCTTCTCTCCGATAAATCCATGCAAGACAGTACCTCCTGTATACCTGGTCTGAAGTCCATCCTGAAGATCTAAAACCTCAAAGATATCATCAGAATAATTTACGGGCAAATGAGTCGAGTTTGTGTAAAAAGGTTCTTTGCCTTTTTTGTACTCACTTTCATTAGAGCATATAATATCTTTATACTGCTCCTTATCTAATTTTGCTAGTCGATAAGAAACGCCTTCGGCGGGAGTTGCCTCAAGATTATATATGTTTGAAGTCTCATCCTGATATTGTGCTAACGTATCGCGCATAAAATCAAGTACACGTTTAGAGAATTCTTGTCCTTCGTCTGATGCTATATTTTTACCCAAGAAATTAAGACAAGCTTCATTCATTCCTATCAAACCAATTGTTGAAAAATGATTTTTCCAATACTGATTTGTTCTCTTTTTTATATTCCTTAAAAAGAATTTCATATAAGGATACAAATTCTCGTCGGTTAGTCTTTCCAATATTTTTCTTTTTATCTCAAGACTTTCTTTTGCAATTTCCATTTGATTTTCAACGCGCTTAAAAAAGTCTTCTTCATTTTCTGACAAATATCCTATCTTTGGCATATTAATAGTTGCAACACCAATTGAACCAGTTAAAGGAGATGATCCAAACAAACCTCCACCTCGACTTCTTAGCTCCCTGTTATCAAGACGCAGTCTGCAACACATACTTCTAGCATCCTCTGGATCCATATCAGAATTAATAAAGTTAGAAAAATATGGAATACCGTATTTTGCTGTTACTTCCCACAACAAATCAAGATTTGGATTATCCCAATCAAAGTCTTTTATAATGTTATAAGTTGGAATTGGGAAAGTAAATACGCGTCCCTTCGCATCACCTTCAGACATTACCTCTAAAAATGCTTTATTAAACATATCCATTTCTGCCTGAAATTCTTTGTATGTTTCTTTTTGCAATTCACCACCTATCACAACGCTCTGGTCGGAAAAATACTGAGGCGGAGTTAAATCCATTGTAATATTTGTAAATGGTGTTTGAAAACCAACACGAGTTGGAACATTAATATTAAAAACAAAACCTTGCAATGCTTGCTTTAATTGCTTATAGGTAAGATTGTCATAACGAATAAAAGGTGCCAGCAGTGTATCAAAGTTCGAGAAAGCTTGTGCACCTGCTGCCTCACCCTGAAGCGTATAGAAAAAGTTTACAATTTGTCCTAACGCGCTTCTTAAATGTTTTCCTGGCTTAGACTCCATTTTTCCTTGAGCTCCTTGAAAACCACTGATAAGCAAATCGTGTAAATCCCATCCAACACAATAAACGCTAATAAGACCTAGATCATGAATATGGCAATCACCTTCTGCATGCGCATTCTTAATTCTAGGAGGATAAATTTTATTTAACCAATAAACTTTACTAATTTCAGATGATAAATATTGGTTCAAACCTTGAAGAGAAAAAGCCATATTGCTATTCTCATTTACCTTCCAATCTGCTCTTGTTAAATACTGATCAACTAAATCAACATTACTCTTAGATGTTATCTCTCTTATCTTTGTATGCTGATCACGATAAATAATATACGCTTTTGCTGTTTGTCTATATGGGGAAACCAAAAGAACTTCTTCTACTATATCTTGAACCTCTTCTACTGTTGGAACCTTGTCCTTAACCAATTGCTGAATTAAATTGACAACACGCATAGTAAGTTTTTGCGCTACTTCTTCTGAAAATTCATCTGTTGCCTGACCCGCCCTAAAAATAGCAGTAGCTATTTTCTGAGAATCAAAGTCTTCTGTAGAACCGTTTCTTTTGCAGATTTTGGTAAGGACTGAGGTGGTTTGCATGTGTGTTTCTCCTCTGATAAGAAATTAATGTTGAAGTTGAGTCTATAGTTGTAATGATAATTATACACACAATATGTTGTGTGTCAATCAGAAACACATACTTTATATAGTGTATGGTGAATTTTATGCAGAGATGCTTAATGCCTGTGGACAAAATTAACAATAACCCCAAAAACACCAAGTACCTTTGTTCAAAAAACCTTTGCCTTTTAAGCAAAATAAAAATATAATCAAACAATGAAACGATATAAAATAATAAATACCTTATTTATTATTATCCTCCTAATTGGTATCTTAAGTAATTTTAAGTCACCTAAAGAAATAATTTCTACAAATTCTTCAGATGCCTCGTCTTGCTCTCTAGTCTTTCCTGACGCTGATGAATTCATAAAAGAAACATCTAATCCGGCCTATTACAAAGCATACAAAATAAATCCAGAGACAAAAAGAAAAACTACAGCAGGAATTGTACTTTTAACAAAAGATACTGCCCCTGAAATCAAAGGCTATTCAGGGCCTATTAACATAGCAATAGGAATTAATTTAAATGGCGTTATCTCCAATGTAGCTATTGTATCTCACAGCGAAACGTCGTCTTATATTAAAGAAATAAATAGTTTCTTAAGACAATTCAAGAATAAAAAAATAAAAGATTCATTTAAAATTGGAATCGACATTGATGCTATAAGCCGAGCAACAGTAACAAGCTCTGCCATTGCAAAGTCTGTGGCTGTAAGCATAAATAAGATATTTAACCTAAACGACGACCCTATCTTGACCGACGAGAGAATGAAAATAGATGAAATCGTAATACCTCTGATATTATTTCTGCTAAGCATCTATGCTGTTATTTTAAAAAACAATAAATTACGACTGCTTTCTCTGTTTATAAGCTTTATCTATTTAGGTATAATCAAAGCAAGCATGGTGTCTATCATACATATTGCAAATTTAAGCTTATTTAATCTGCCTAATTTTAATACAAGTATTCTTTGGTATTCGCTTATGACACTAAATATTCTAACGCTTATCTTCTTTAAGAATGTTTATTGTCTAGGGGTTTGTCCTTTTGCAGCCGTAGAGAATGTAATAAGCAAAATAGCAAAATTTTTACATATCAAGCAGATGCATACATCGAGCAAAATTGATAAAAATGCGCGACTAATAAAATATGGTATTCTTCTTACATCCCTTATCATTGCTTTTTTATTTAAAAATTCTGATAATCTTAACTTCGAAGTGTTTATATTATTATTTACAAGAAATGCATCTTATCTAGGATGGGGCTTTGTTACAATCACCCTTATCGCTTGTGCTTTAAACTCAAGATTTTGGTGTAAATATTTCTGCCCTGTCGGAGCATTTAACAAAACAATACGAAGAATTATATCAGTTTCTTCTATTATGTCATTCCTGCGCAGGCACGTAAAATCCCGTAGGGACCACGTCCCTTTACGGGCAGGAATCTCATGAAAAACTAAAAACGGAAATCCCTGTCTCCGCTTCGCTCCACAGGGATGACAACGATATATGAAAAATAAAAATAAAACATTCCTAATACTACTTATCTTGTCGTTAGCACTTCTACTTGCTACAATACTAGAAAATATGTTTACTCAGATGCCTGCTGCTCTACTGGATAAGAAAACTATCGCCATAGAAGCAGAAATTGATACATCAGAAATAAGAAATAAACTAAAAGAAGCTGGTATAATCCCACATAATGCAAAATATTGGAGAAGGACAGACTAATGAATACAGTTCAATGTGAACTATGCCCCAGAAGGTGTCGCCTTAAAAACGGAGAGCGTGGAAATTGTAGAGTAAGGATTAATCTAGACGGCGAACTTAAAAGTCTTGTATACGGCAATCCTTGTTCAATACATGTTGATCCTATCGAAAAGAAGCCTTTATATCATTTTCTTCCTACATCAACAGCACTATCAATTGCAACAGCAGGATGTAATCTGCACTGCAAATATTGTCAAAACTGGCAAATATCCCAAAGACCACCTGAAGAATTACAAAACGAAAAACTTTCAACAAAAGACGTAGTAGACGCTGCCTTAAAAAATAACTGCAAAAGCATAGCCTATACTTATTCTGATCCAGTCGTATTTTATGAATACACACTTGAAACTTCAAAAGTAGCAAGACAATATAATATAAAAAATGTTCTAGTCACCGCTGCATACATAAATGAAAAACCTTTACTTGAACTTTGTAAATATACAGACGCTGCAAATATAGATTTAAAAGGTATTACTGAAGAATATTACAAAAATATGAGCGAAGCTACTTTAGCTCCCGTGCTTGCCGCAATTAAAATTATGCAAAAACAAGGTATTTGGATTGAACTTACTAATTTAATTGTGCCAACCTTTAATGATAATGAAAAGGATATAGCCAATCTCTGTAAATGGATAATAGACAATGTGGGGCCAGATGTACCATTACACTTTTCTCGCTTTTGGCCAATGCACAAACTAAAAAATCTTTTTCCAACACCAGTTGAGACTTTAACCTTAGCACGAGATATAGCAAAACAGATTGGGATTAATCATGTCTACATAGGAAATGTTGGCGGAGAAGCTGGGAATGATACCCATTGCCCACAATGCAAGAAAACATTAATAAAAAGACGTGGGTATATGATACTTGAAAACAACATAACTAATAATCAATGTAAATTCTGTAAAAACAATATAGCTGGTATTTGGAACTAAAGGAACTCTTATGAACAATAAACAAATAACACGACGAAGCTTCTTAAAAATATTAGGCGGTGTCGTCTTATCATCCTTGTTGCTTCCCCTTAGCAAAACACTTCCATCATTTAGTGACACTAATAAAAAGAATTTAAAAGAAGCTAAATATTATAAAAGCAACGACAGCTTATTAGGATAAAATATGCAATTTACAATAAAACTTATAATCACAATATCAATAATACTGTTCTGCTCTATCATAGGCAAAAAAATACCTACCCTATCTGGACTTATTGCAACCATGCCTTTAACTGGTGCCATTGTTCTTATGTGGCTTTATTTTGACAACCCAGAAAATAAAACAATAGTACAGGGCTACACCAAAGGTGCAATCTGGGGGATTTTCCCAAGCATACTGTTTTTCATAACTGCATATTTCTGCTTCAAAAAACAAATACCTTTCAATATCACTATGATCTTAAGTTTTATAGTATGGATTATAGGAGCTTTCTTACATCAGCTATTTTTAAGAGGTTAAAGCGGCGACCGCTTCACAACGAAGATCTAAAAAGAAGAATTAAAATCACGAAATTAATTAAAAAACAAAATATTGCTATGCTACTTATACCTAAAATAGGTATCAAACACGTCGCTGTTACAATAGCACCCATCGCAGCACCCAACATATCAAAAGCATACAAAGTACCTGCAGACCTAGTATTTGAATAACGAGAACAGACCACATTACTACTAATTTCAAGGTCAGTCCCCAAATATACAGCTAAAGGATATTGCATACCTCCAATAAAACCTGCAATGATAGGTAAACTACTAAAAACAGTAGCAAAAATATGTGGGAAATTCTGTATAAATTCAACATCTCTAAATACAACAAAAAGCCAAGCAAGTAATAGTGGGTACAAACAAATACCTACTTGTATCATTTTATAAATCCTCAAAGCCTCTACCTTAGATATTTTATTGTCTAATATCTTATTTGCCCTAAAACTTCCTAGGACAAGACCAATCATAAAAAATGATATTATTAAGCCTATTTTATAATACGCATATCCGTAAAGCGCCTGAAAACTTAAAATAACTATTATCTGAAATATAATCTCTGAGAATCCTGTTGTAAAAATAGATAAAGTAATCGGAGCTCTAGGTCTTCTTCTTATAAGAATAAGACCTATTCCTAACAACAACGCAGGAAACAACAACAAATCCTTTAAACTTATATACTTTATTCTTTCTATAAAATTTCTAAATCCAGAATTAAAATGCGTCGAGAAAAGAACAATATCATAAAGGTAGGCAATTGGTTTTGAATCCTTATTAATTGCACCCTTTACGCCTAAAGATCTATTAATATAAGAAACCCTATCTTCACTTAAGACAAACGGTAAATAATTCTCACTTACATATTTTGTTTCTATTTTTAATACTTCTAGTCTTCTCATTAGCTCTTCTGGATTTAAATCAAGAATAGCTCTTCTTTTACATCCAAGAAATATATTTGTATCACCTGGCACTGATTTAACATCAACAAAAACCTCTCTTAAAGTTGAGTTTATTGACTGCAGGAACTCCTTAGCTTCTTTATTTAAATAATTCTCTGAAGAAGATACGCTTAAAGTTATAATGCCCTCCTCTTTCAACGCCCTCGATGCTTCTCTAAAAAATTCAACCGTATAATATCTATTTATAAGGGCTGTATACGGATCAGATAAATTAATTATTATTACATCGTACTTGTCTTCACTTCTCTTAATAAAACGCCTTGCATCAGAATAAATAATATTAACTCTTTTATTATCTAAAGACTTGAGGTTCTTTTCAGGCAAATACTTTCTTGAAATATCAATAATTGCTTTATCTAGCTCAACATAATCAATGTTTGCTTGCTTATATTTTAAAATTTCATCTGTGGAACCTGACAACCCACCTCCAACTAGCAAAACATTACGAGCGTAAGGATTTTGAAGCATAGAATAATGAACACTCTGTTCTGCAGTTAGCTCATCGCCTGTAGTAAAAGATAATAAACCATTTTCATATAAACTGTACTCTCCGTCTCTTTGGGTAAGCGCTATATTCCCATAAACTGAATCTTCTATCCTTACAACATTTGTACCCTTAAACTGAATCTTTCGACTATATCTATCAGCCTTCCCCATAAAACTTAAAAGAACAACAGCCAATACAAAAACAGCAACAAACATTGTCCTACTCTTCTTAAGAATTAATAAAATTACACATAAATTTATAATCCCTAAGATTACAGCCAGATACATAGAAGGTACAAAATGTATTAGAACAAATGAAAAAATAATCCCTCCTGCTACAGCCCCAAGAGACTCCCACATATAAACGCCTGAAACACCAGAGAAGTTTTCATCTTCACTGTATAACTTACATATAAGCACAAATAATCCGCCAAAAATAAATGTTAATGGCGCAAGCAAAAGAAATGCACCTATACTTATTGGAATAATTCCAATTATCTCGCCTAATTGAAATCCCATTATCTGTTTAATACATCTGGCTAAGAATATCGTCGATGGTAATAGGAAGAATACATTTATCTGGAATACTGTGATGTATTTTAAGGGATCTTTTATCTTCTTTGCAAAAATGCTAAAAACAAAACCTCCTATTGATATCCAAAAAAGCCAACTGGATAAAACAACAGCATAAGACGTTTCGTTTCCATAAAATGAAGTAATTAACTCACGCATAAGAACTATTTGCGCGATAATTGAGGTGAATCCTAAGATAAAGGCAAGGTATTTAGATTTCATATGAAAAAACCTCATCCCACGCCAAAAGTAAACTTTACTTCAAACGTGGAATGAGGTCAAATTGCTACTATATTATTTTTCAAAGCTTTGTTGCATTGCTTTGTACTTCTTCCACTTAATGTCCGTATCTTGTTGGGCTAAATCTAACAACTTTTTCGCTCTTTCAGGATTTGCTTTTGTAAGCATCTTAAAACGAGTCTCGCCATAAGCAAAGTCTTCAAAAGAAATTGTAGGGTCTTTTGAATCAAGAATAAAAGGATTTTCTCCCTTAGCCAGCAAATCAGGATTATAACGGAATAATGGCCAATGTCCTGATTGAACTGCTTTCTTTTGTTCATTTAAGCCTTCTGTCATGTTGATACCATGAGCTATGCAATGACTATAGGCTAAAATAATCGATGGGCCATCATAAGCTTCAGCCTCAATAAAAGTTTTAACTGTATGGTTATCATTTGCACCAAGCGCAACTTGACCAACATATATATTACCATAACTAACTGATATCATAGCTAAGTCTTTCTTTCCTAACGGCTTTCCATCAGCAGCAAACTTAGCAACAGCACCACGAGGTGTTGCTTTAGAAGCTTGACCACCAGTATTTGAATAAACTTCTGTGTCCAGAACAAGAACATTTACGTTCCTGCCTGCTGCAAGCACGTGATCTAATCCACCATAACCAATGTCATATGCCCATCCGTCACCACCAAAGATCCAAACGCTTTTCTTTGATAGCATATCAACTAAACTTAAAAGCTGCTTAGCATCAGATGAATCATTTCCTTTTAATTTTTCTTTTAAAACATCTATTCTTTTTCTTTGCTCAAAGATTCCTGGTTCATCAGTTTGATCAGCCTCTAGTATTGACTTAGCTAAATCATCTCCAATATCTGAAGATAACTTTTTAACTAACTCTTCTGCAAATTCTTTTTGTTTATCAACGGTTAACCTAAATCCATAACCAAACTCTGCATTATCTTCAAATAATGAATTTGACCATGCAGGTCCACGACCATCTTTATTAGTTGCAAATGGAGTGGTAGGAAGATTTGCACCATATATAGAAGAACAACCCGTTGCGTTTGCAATAATCATTCTGTCACCAAACAACTGAGTTGCTAATTTTACATAAGGAGTCTCCCCACAACCAGCACAAGCCCCAGAGAACTCAAATAAAGGTTGAAGCGCCTGACAAGTTCTAACAGTTCCCTTAGTAACTAAATTTCTATCAATTTCTGGAATATCAACAAAGAAATCCCAATTTTTATTCTCTTCTTCTCTTAAAGGAGCTTGAAGAGTCATATTAATTGCTTTCTTACCTTCAACTTCTTTATTCTTTGCAGGGCAAACAAAAACGCAAGCGCCACAACCTGTGCAATCTGAAACAGATACTTGAAGCGTAAATTGCTTACCTGCCCAATCTTTGTTCTTTGCCTCAACTGATTTGAATGTAGCAGGTGCATCTTTTAAACATTCCTTATCATAAACTTTCATTCTTATAACAGCATGAGGACATGCAACACTACATTTTCCACATTGAATACATGTATCAGAATCCCAAACAGGAGTAGTGAGCGCTATATTTCTTTTTTCCCATTTTGTTGTAGATAACGGAAATGTTCCATCTTCTGGCATAGCACTTACAGGTAAGTCGTCGCCTTCGCCTGCCATAATTTTTGCTGTAACTTTTTGTACAAATTCAGGAGCGTCGCTAGACACAACCGGTGGCTGCTCTATTGTGCTTGTTACTTCCAACGGAACCTCTACTTGATGTAAATGTGCAAGAGCTTGATCAACAGCATTATAATTCTTCTCTACTATTTCATCGCCTTTCTTACTATATGCCTTCTTAATCGCACCTTTAATAGCTACAATAGCTTCGTCTTTTGGTAAAACACCTGATATAGCAAAGAAACAAGTTTGCATAATTGTATTAATGCGAACACCCATTCCTGTTTTTTCAGCTACTTCATACCCGTCTATTACATAAAACTTAACTTTTTTATCTATAATCTGTTGTTGCACAACTCTTGGAAGTTTACCCCAAGCTTCATCTTTTGAATCTTGCGTATTAAGCAAGAACACTCCACCTTCTTTTATGTTCTTTAACATGTCATATTTTTCTAGAAATACTGTTTGATGACATGCAATAAAATTAGCTTCTGTTATAAGGTAAGTTGAATGAATTGGATTAGGTCCAAAACGTAAATGCGAAACAGTAACTGATCCAGCTTTCTTAGAATCATATACAAAATAACCTTGCGCATTATTATCAGTTTCAGTACCTATAATCTTAATTGAGTTTTTATTAGCTCCAACTGTTCCATCAGACCCTAAACCATAAAAGATAGCTTGAACTCCATCTTTATCTTCTGTTTTGAAGCTTGGATCATAATCTATACTTGTATTAGTAACATCATCTACTATACCAACTGTAAAATGATTTTTAGGTTCATCTTTGCTAAGCTCATCTAAAACACCTTTTACCATAGCAGGTGTAAACTCTTTTGATGAAAGGCCGTAACGTCCCCCAACTACTTTTACATCTTTTAAGCCTTTTTTAGCTCCCACTTCATTAAATGCATTAATTATATCTAAATAAAGCGGTTCGCCTGATGCACCAGGTTCTTTTGTTCTATCTAAAACAGATAACTTCTTAACAGTTTTTGGAAGAGCATCAATAAATAAATCAACTGAAAATGGTCTATAAAGTCTTACTTTTAAAACACCAACCTTTTCACCTGAAGCAACCAAAGCTTCAACAGCTTCTTGAGCTGCCTCAGCACCTGATGTCATAAGAACAACTACACGCTCTGCATCAGGGGCTCCAACATAATCAAATAAACAATATTGGCGACCAGTAAGTGCTGCAAATTTATCCATAGCTTTCTGAACTATAGAAGGCGCTGCATCATAATATTTATTAACCGTCTCTCTGCCTTGAAAAAACACGTCTGGGTTTTGAGCTGTTCCGCGGATAACTGGACGATCTGACGATAAAGCACGATTACGATGCGCAAAAACTAATTCATCGTCTATCATAGATCTTATATCTTCCTCAGATAATTGCTCTATTTTAGAAACTTCGTGAGAAGAACGAAAACCATCAAAGAAATGTAAGAAAGGAATTCTTGATTCTAATGTTGCAGTATGAGATATCATTGCCATATCCATAGCTTCCTGAACTGATGCAGATGCAAGCATAGCGAATCCTGTTGAACGAGCTGCCATAACATCTGAATGATCACCAAATATTGAAAGCGCCTGACAAGCTACCGAACGAGCCGAAACATGAAATACAGATGAAGTAAGTTCGCCTGCTATCTTAAACATATTTGGAATCATTAAAAGTAGACCTTGAGATGCTGTAAATGTAGTTGTAAGAGCCCCTGTTTGAAGTGCTCCGTGAACAGTACCAGCAGCTCCACCCTCAGACTGCATTTCCTGTACAAGAGGAACTGTTCCCCATATATTATTAACACCTTGTGCAGACCATGCGTCTGACCATTCTCCCATCGGAGATGACGGTGTAATAGGATAAATAGCTATTACTTCGCTGACTTTATGTGCCACATATGAAGCAGCTTCATTTCCATCAATTGTTACTTTTTTCCTAGTCATGATTCTTTTTCCTTTCTAAAAATAGGTGCCTAGCACCTACCGATCAATAATTCCTCGATTAATGCTTTCATTATACTTATTATTAATATTGCGTCAACAGAAACTAATTAAAAACATACCGCCAAAAACAGACTTTCTATATCTTTTTTATTGAATTCTTTGCTGCCCAACCCATTTTTCCATCAGCACGTTTTATTTTAAACCAAAATCCTTCATCTTTTAATATAAACACTTCCACCCCTTCTGAGAGTGAAAAATGAGTTGTAGCTGAGTCTAATGGCTCAAATTTTGCCTCTAAATCACTTACAACAATAGCCTTATTCCTTTCAGATGTAGATTTTGAGATAAGAATAGCTACATTAAAAACAAAAATAATCGCCAATATAAGTGTTATCGTTGTTATTTTTCTCTTATTTAAATGTAAATACATGCCTAAAAATACAATTAAACCTGATAAAATGTAGAAAAATAATAATAATTTAGATATCTCATCAAGACTTAAATTATCTTTATATCTATCAAGAATCTTTAAAAAAAGATTTCTTGGCAAGACATTAGCATTATTCTTAACAAAAGAATTTACATATTTACAATTTGAATCTAGGTCACTATCTCTTGGCATAAGACGCTCTGCACGTCTATAATTAAGAATTGCTATGCCAACTTTTCCATCTTTAAAATAGCTATTTGCCAAATTATAATAAAGCGGACCACTTACAAATCCATCTTTAACTATAGATTCATATGTCTCTGCTGCTTCTTTATATTTACCTTGTTTATAAAAATCCCCTGCCTGATAAAACATAGCGTTCTTGCCAGTCGCATTGCAAACATTTGAGACAATAAGAAAAACAAATACTGCAATTACAATAAATATGGACCTTCTCATCTGAAATTCCTTTCAAAATAATCTATTATTTCTTCGCACGCTTTGAGATTTCCCTTTACTAATTCTAAATCTTGATTGGCAGCAGCAAATCGTACCTCATCGCATTCTTTGAATAATTTTTCCAACCTGTTTATCACGTTTTCATCTACACCTTTATCATTAAGTATCTTTTTTAAATCAGAAAAAGTCATACCTGCCGCTGAAATATGAAACTTATCTCCAAAATATTCTGTAATAGTCTTAAAAACACAATCATAGCATTCCAGAGTCTTCTGATCATTCATTTTCTTCTTTGCTTCTTTCATTAACTCTCTTGCCTTCTTTGGTGCTTGTGTGCGTCGTGCAAAAGCAATGTCTGTTTTAAATCTATTACGTCTTAAACGATATAACAAAAGCGCTATAAATATAATTGTTATTAAAACAAGAATAGATTTAAAACTAAAGCTTTCAGAGAATAAATAACCTACACTTAAAAATTTCCCAGGTTTACCTTTAATATATATGATATCTCTTCCAAGATCCTCTACTGCTATTGCTCCTGATAATCGCGGCAAACCTACTATTCTAAATTCATCTCCTTCTTCTGAAGGCAAAATAGTTAAATCAAACGGGCCACGAACAATACTCCTATATTGTTTCAAATTAGAATCAAAATAAGAAAACCTAGCAATTGGAATTTTAGTTGCATTTTCTGACTTAGGAATTAATACCTGCTCTAGAATTTTAACATTTCTTTCTTGTCGTATTTGAGGATCATAGGTCTTAAAATTATCGTCATCTTTAAAGTAAGGCATATTGATTGCCGAAAGATCACCCTGACCCGAGACTTTCATAATAATAGTAATAGGATCTCCTACCTTAACCATCCCTGGGCTTGCAACAACATCAAAATCAAATTGACCAACACCGCCAGAGAAATCTTCAGGCTTTTCATCTCCTGGAAGAGGCAAAACATTTAAAACGTAACCTTCTGATCTTACCTCAACTGGCCTTTTTTCATAACGATCAAAAAAGCTACCAAAGAAACTATCAGAAGATGATCTTCTTTTTCCCTGATAAAGAATATTAAAACCTAAACGTGCAGGTCCAAACTCAAGTCTACCTTCTCTTATAGAATACATCTTTGTATTAAATTCAATCACATCAAAACGTATTCCATCTATAACTTGAGTATATTGATTAGGCTGTTTATAATCTTCGAAAGTAAGCCCAAGACTATCAAATTTAGGAAACTCGATATCTCTTGCAGTAAATCCTTGTATATAAAGCTTAACCGTAACAGGAACTTTTTCATATAAATATATATCACGCTTTGGTACATCTAAAGTAAGTAATATTTTATCTTCCAAACCTGTTTTCCCTGATGATTGCGAAGATTTTGGCACTTGCGCTTTGCTTGAATCAATAACCTCAATTTTAATAGACTCTGAAGTATAAATTTCTCCTTCAATTTTAATGGACATAGAAGGTATGGTAAATATACCAATCTCAGTCGGATATAAAGAATAGTTATGAGTAGTTATTTTAGAATAGTTTCCGTTAACTACAGTTACTTGGGTGGAAGGGCCTAAGTATCTTGATTGAAAACCATTGATTTCTGGAAGTCCTAAAGCATCTGATGTCGCACCATTTAATGTCAAACTTAAAGTTACAACAGAATCAAGCGTTGTTTTATTTCTGTCTACTGTGACCTCAAAACTTATGTCTTGCGCCAAGCAAACAACTGCCGAAAAAACAACTATCAAAAAGATTAAAATTTTATTTACATTTTTTGTCATAATAGAACTAATTTTATAATTTTTACCAATCTTTTTCAACTTCTATATATTTAATATTCTGAGGTATTAAATTAAGCAACCCCTTTGACTCTTCATTTTGCTGATAATTCTTAAGCAACATCTCTGCTTCTTTTTCTGTCATCTCATTTGCACTTCCTTGGGCTGATTTTTCTTGCGACTGTTTTTGTCTTTCATCTTCATCTTGTTTGCTAGAACTTTGACCTTCTTCTTTCTCTTGATTTTCCTGCTCCTGTTCTTGACCTTCCTTGTTTTCACTCTCCTGCTCTTGTTGCTTTTTATTTTCTTCTTCGCCTTGTTCTTTATTCTTATCCTGATCTTCGCTTTGCTGCTGATTCTCTTGATTGCCTTCTTTATTTTCCTGCTCTTGTTTTTGTTGATCTTTTTGATTCTCAGAATTCTCTTTATTCTGCTCTTTATTTTGCTGCTGTTGATTCTGTCTTTGCTGTTTCTCGACTAATCTCTCTAGCTCTTTTTTAACAAATTCATAATTATGCTTTGCATCCTCATCTTTTTCATCAATCTCAAACGATTTTTCATACGAGACCAAAGACTCCTTTAGCTTTGCAATAGCAGGCTCTATCTCTTTATCTTCTTTTGACAATCCAGACTTATACAAAGTATTTCCTAAATTATAAAGCGCTTGTCGCTTTAGAACATCCTCATCTGATAAGAGCGTTTGTTGAAAATACTTTACAGCCTCATCATATTTTTCTTGTCTGTAGTTTGCATTACCAAGATTAAAATTAACAACAGATGAATTAGAATCTTTCTCTAAAGCCTTATTATACACCTCCACTGATGCCTTATAATCACCTTGTCCATAAAGTTCATTACCCTGTTTCACATCACCTGCAACTGATGCAAAAACTTTAGAAACCATAAACACAAAAATAATAACAATAAATGTTTTTCTCATTTCCTAACGCCTATACCTATCAATGTTTCCCAACATAAAAATATCAATGCTATTAATAATGGAATTTGAAAACGATCAAAATATCTTTTTTCCATAGTACTTTTTATTTCATGCTTCTCCATTGTAACAAGTCTTTGATCGTATATTAAATCTAAACCAAAACGTGCACCAGATGCATGAACATATGTTCCGTCAGTCAATAAAGAGACTTCTTGTAAAATATTTTCATTTAATCTAGACTTAACAAAATTGCCTTGCTTATCTTTTAGAAATTCATAATTACCCTGATTATTTCTAATTCGAATAAGCTCTCCATCTTTTGTACCTATTCCAATACAAAATATTTTAATACCTTGTTTTTGAGCTTCGCGAGCAGCATCAGCCACATTACCTTCAAAATCCTCTCCATCGGTAATAATTATCATTGCCTTATATTTGCCTTGAGCACTCTTATATGTCGCTATCCCTTCTTTAATAGCAGCAGCCAAAGACGTTCCTCCCTGAGGTATTGTTTCTGGACTTATATCGTCTAGGCTTAAAAGAAAACCGTGATAATCGACCGTAAATGGACACACCAAGAATGACCCACCGGCAAACGCTATTAATCCTATTCTGTCGCCATGAAGTTTCTTAATCAAATCCTTTACAGCTAATTTAGAACGCCCCAATCTATTTGGTTTTACATCATCGGTTAACATACTTTTTGAAGTATCAATTGCAACCAAAATATCTAGCCCTTCTCCTTTTATTTCCTGCCATTTAAAACCCCATTGAGGACGCATAAGCGCAAAGATAGAAAATAATAAAACTATTGATATAAAAATAATTCTCTTCTTTTCTTTTTTCTTTTGTAAATTTGGTGCAATTTCATCTAGAAGATGTTTCTCAACAAACATCTCCCTCAAAGACTGTTTCTTTTTATTCATTAAACTTAAAAAAACAATCACAGGCACAATTGCCCAAATAAAATAAAATATATTCCAATTTGCAAATTTCATAGTTATGGTATTTGTAAAAATATAGTGTTTATCAAAATTAATTCTATAAAAAGCAAAGCAAGGGCCGCCAATAGAAAATATCCAAAAAGTTGCTTATATTCTCTATATCCTGTCTCCTCTATTTCTGTCTTCTCTAACTTATCTATTTCTTTATAAATTTCTCTTAAAGATTCAGTATCAGTTGCCCTAAAATATTGCCCTTCTGTTATATCTGCAATTTCCTTTAAAGTTTTCTCATCTAAATCAACTCGTACTTGCCTATATACTTTTCTACCAAAGAGATCTCGGGTTGGAAACGGAGCCAAACCATTAGTACCTGCTCCAATGGTGTATATTTTAACTCCCAACGGTTTTGCAGCCTCTGCTGCTTTTAAAGGCTCAACCTTACCTGCATTATTAACGCCGTCTGTTAAAAGAATTATTATTTTGCTTTTAGCTTGCGACTGATCAAGACGGCTTAAAGATGATGCTATAGAAGAACCTATTGCCGTGCCATCTTCCTTTATAAGACCTAATTCGATTCTCTCTAAATGACTTATAAGCCAATCGTAATCTGTAGTCAAAGGACATACCGTATACGCTTGACCTGCAAATACAACTATTCCTATTCTATCTGCGGTTCTTTTTAAAACAAATTCTTTAACTACGTCTTTTACTATGTTTAATCTATTAGTTCTTTTACCTCTTAACTCAAAGTCTTCAGCTGCCATAGAACCGGACGCATCTACGGCTAATATTATATCTATCCCCTCTGTTGTTATTTCTGTTTTCTCTAAAACTTGACGAGGACCTGCCAAGGCAACTAAAAATAATCCTAAAATAAACAAGCGCAAGAAAATCAAATTATTGCTTATCTTTGTTTTCCAATTCTTCTTTATTCCAACAAGCAATGTCTTAGACGGAAATCTAAAACTAGGAAGCACGCTTCTTTTGCTAATTAAATAAATAGCTATAAGCACAATTGGGGCTAGAAATAAAATCCAAATGCTACTAAATGACATAATTTTCCTGACTATTGACTGCTGACTAATAACTACTGACTACTGACTAACCACCTTTAAAAGCTTTTGGTCAATTGTCGCTAGTCAATGGTCTTTGGTCTGTTGTGGTTTCCTTTATAAATTTCTCTGCTAATAATGCTCCGCTATGTATTTCTTTCGCTGTTGGATCATATTTAGCAAATTTAACCATATCTGACATATTTAAGAAATCTTTTAACAGCTCTTTATGCCCTTCTTCTAACTTATTTGATCTTTTTATATGCTCTAAAAACTCAGGAGTCGTCATTTCAGGTGCGCGAAGAGAGAATCTGTCCTCTATATATCGTCTTACAATTAAAGATAGTTCAAAATAATACTCTTTAACCATATCAGAAGACGGAAGATTTTTATCTATCAAAACTTTTAAACTTTCTAGGGCTATTTCCCAAGGTAATTTTATTATCTCTGGCTCTTGCTTCTTACCCCTATTGTTTAGGAAATATCTTAAAATAATCACACATGCTATCAAAACAAATACAACAATCGCAATAATTACCAAAATATGGTTCTCTGGCAAATATACCGGAGGCTTTATGTCTCTTAGGCCTTCCTGTAAACCATTACTATTCATAACCTTTTATCCTCTTGAAATTCTTTTACGTCTTTGTTGAAAAAACTTAATTAATGCTTTCTCGTAAGGCACATCTGTTGATACATCTATATGGTCTACTCCTGAAGAGCGAAACAAAAGATCGCGACTCTCAAACAGTGCCTTTGATGCCTGTTTAAAATATCTTTGAGATTGTTTATCCGAGGAGTCAACAAACTTTAATTCACCTGTCTCTGCATCTTGAAAGTGTATCAATCCCAGCTTAGGCAATTCATTTTCTTTTGGATCATTAAGCGTAATAGCAATTAAATCATGTTTACGATTTGCAATGGACATTGCTTTCTTAAAACCAAACGAAACATTAAAATCGCCTTTCTGTTCTGTTTCCATAAAATCAGATACTAGAAAAGAGACTGTCTTTCTCGTTGTTACTTTATTTAAATAATCTAATGCAAGCGAGATATCAGTGCCGTTTGACTCTGGTTTAAAATAAAGGATTTCTCTAATTACGCGAAGAACGTGAGCAGTTCCTTTTCTTGGAGGGATAAACTTCTCAATTTTATCAGTAAATATTATAAGACCTACTTTATCATTATTTCGTATAGCTGCAAAAGCAAGAACGCCTGCAATTTCTGCAGCAATAGTACTCTTTAATTGATTTGTAGTTGAAAACTTAAGAGACATGGACGCATCGACTAAAATCATAACACTTAGCTCACGCTCCTCGACAAATTTCTTTATATAAGGCTTGCCAGTGCGTGCAGTTACATTCCAATCAATAAATCTTATATCATCGCCATGATTATATTCACGCACCTCATCAAACTCCATACCTTGGCCCTTAAAGACACTGTGGTATTGGCCTGCGAACATATCGGTTACCATTCGATTCGTGGTAATCTCAATTTGACGGATTTTTTTAAAAATTTCTTTTGGAAGCATATTAAATAAGGTAAAAGGTAAAATTTAAAAGGCAAAAATTTTTTCCCTTTACCCTTTATCTTTTTACTTTTGTTTATGGAACTTGGACTTCATCAAAAATTCTTTGGATTATATCTTCTGAGGTTTTTTCTTCAGCTTCGGCTTCATAACTTACTATAATTCTATGACGCAAAACATCTAATCCTATAGTTTTTACATCTTGAGGGGTTACATAACCTCTGCCTTGAATAAAAGCATATGCTTTTGCAGCTAATGCTAAATTAATTGTAGCCCTCGGAGATGCTCCATTTTGTATAAGACCACTTAAATCTTCTAGCTTATACTTTTCAGGGCTTCTTGTGGCTTCAACTAAATCAACAATATAATTTTCAATCTTTTCATCCATATATACTTCATTAACAACACCTCTTGCTTTTAGTATATCTTCTGGATTTATAACTTGGTTGACAGTCAAATCATTGCTAGTGTTAGACATTCTTCTAAGAATTTTTAACTCTTCTTCTTTTGTTGGGTAAGTAATTCTTACCTTTAACATAAAACGGTCAACTTGTGCTTCAGGCAAAGGATAAGTTCCCTCTTGTTCAATAGGATTCTGAGTCGCCATAACCAGAAATGGATCCTCTAATTTTAAGGTCTCTTCTCCAATTGTCACTTGTCTCTCTTGCATGGCCTCAAGCAAAGCACTTTGAACTTTGGCTGGTGCACGATTAATCTCGTCGGCAAGTATCATATTCGAAAATATTGGTCCTTTTTTAATATTAAATTTTCCACTACTTTGATCATAAATAAGCGTTCCTGTTAAATCAGCTGGTAACATATCAGGTGTAAATTGAATTCTTTGAAAACCTGTCTGTATTGCAGATGCTAAGGTTTTAACTGCTGTTGTTTTTGCCAGACCTGGAACACCTTCAATTAAAACATGTCCGTTGGCAAGTAATCCAACCATAAGGCGCTCTAAAAGATATTTCTGACCAACAATAACCTTTTGCATTTCCATAAAAAGAGCTTCAATAAAAGCACTTTCTTTTTTTACTTTTTCATTTATTACTGTTATTCCTGCATCTGACATATTGTTTCCTCCTTTTTAAAGTGGTATCGCCTAAAAAACAGGCTAGTGGTAAAGTGGTATAGAGGTAAGAAAGAGCTAATCAAAAAAACATTCTTTATTAATTTTTATTTTTTTGTTTGTTCAATTTTCTTATTTCTCTACCACTTTATCACTTTACCTCTCTACCTCTTTGCAATTATACATTCCTTAAAACAGCACCTGTATCTGCGCTTGTTACAAGATGCGAATAGCGAGCAAGCCATCCACCTTTTACTTTAGATTTAAACGGCTTTTGCGCCTTTAAACGCTTGGCTATCTCTGCTTTAGACAATTTAACATTTAGTTTACTTTTATGAACATCTATTTCAATTATGTCGCCATTTTTAACAATGCCTATCTCACCACCTGCTGCTGCCTCTGGTGCAACGTGTCCAATACAAAGACCTCTTGTTCCACCTGAAAAACATCCGTCAGTAATAAGAGCTGCTTTTATACCTGCTCCTCTAATGGCAGCCGTTGGTGATAACATCTCTTGCATTCCAGGACCACCCTTTGGTCCTTCATAGCGAATAACAACAACATCTCCATCTTTTACTTGTGCCTTTAATATTCCTGCCAAAGCATCTTCTTGTGACTCGAATATTTTTGCAGGTCCACTAAACGTCATCATATCGCTATCTACTCCGCTTGTTTTAACAACAGAACCTTTTTTCGCTATATTTCCAAAAAGGATTGCAAGCCCGCCTTCAGCGTTAAATGCTTTGTTTACAGGACGTATTATATCTCCATCGGCAACAGGAGATTTACTTACATAATTACCTAATTTTCCATAAACAGTTTTTGCGCTTAGATTAAGCGGTGCTTTTTTGCCCTTTGCAACTGCCTTTAATATAGCGCCCATTCCTCCAACCTTATGAACATCTTCAATATGTACATCTGGTCGTGAAGGAGAAATCTTTGCAACATTTGCAGTTAATCTTGATATTTGCTCAATCCTTTTAAGATCATATTTAATACCTGCTTCATGGGCTAAAGCTAAAACGTGTAGCACAGTATTAGTTGATCCGCCCATTGCCATATCAAGAATAAAGGCATTATCTATTGAGTCTTTTGTCAAAATATCTAACGGACGAATGTCTTTCTTTAAAAGTATAATCAATTGTCGTGCAGCTTGTTTTACTAAATCTATTCTTTTAGGATTTATCTGAAATTGTTGGAAAACGCCTTTTTTTCTTTTTGTTGCGGTAATTGTTCCATTGCCAGGAAGTGCAAAGCCTAATACCTCACCTAAACAGTTCATAGAGTTTGCAGTAAACATACCAGCACAACTTCCATAACCAGGACAAGACGTTTCTGTTACCTTATTTAGATCTTTTCTACTTAATTTTCCAACACTGTGCTGACCAACACCTTCAAATACAGATATAAGATCGCTCTTGTTGCAACCTGCGAGCATAGGTCCACCGCTAACATAGATTGAAGGAATATTAATTCGAACCATTGCGTTATACATCGCAGGCACGATTTTATCACAATTACCAATTCCTATCCAAGCATCAGCTGGATGTGCTCCAATAATAGTTTCTATTTGGTCAGTTATAAGCTCGCGTGACGCAAGTGAGTATTTCATTCCGAAATGTCCCATTGCAATACCATCACATATAGCACCACCAATGTTTGTATACCAAACATTTACACCAGAGGCCTCTAGCTCTCGCTTTACATATTCACCTAAAATATGCAAATGGGCATGACCTGGAATTTGCGTTGTATAAGAATTAACTATTGTGACAAAAGATTTATTTAAATCTTTGATTTTTTTTATAACACCCTCTGCCATCATCAAAGAAACACTTGGAAGCATGTGAGGACCTGACCTAAAAACACCACTTCCGTTTTTACGTACATCTTCTATACCTTTATTTACAGCTACTTTAGACATATCAATCTCCTAAATGAGCTCCAAGCTTACGGAACAAAGTGAACGTAAGTTTGGTGAGCGAATTTATCCCGACTTTATAAAATAAATGTCAGGATATAACAAATAATATTTATATTACTAATTAAGCTAATATTTTATCAAGAATTTAAAATATTGCAAGTGAAGGGTTTGTGGAGTTTTTATTTGTCTGGAACCGGATCATACCCTGACGTCCCACCGGGCCGACATCGCCAAATACGTTTAACACTTAAAACAAATCCACGAAAAATTCCGTGTTTTTTAATAGCTTCTATTGCATATTCTGAACATGTGGGGTCGTGCCTGCAACTGTCTACAAGGAAAGGAGAAAGACAAAGCCTGTATAGCTTGATTAAAAAAATAATAAATTGTGAGAAAAGTCTTTTTAACATAAAGCCTATAGCAGGAGATCCAAATGTCAAATATCAAATATCAAATAAATGTCAAAACTCAAATACCAAATCAATAATTTGGATTTTGTAATTTGAATTTTATTTGAAATTTGGATTTTGGATTTTGTCATTACAATCTATCCTATTGACAATCCAATTAATGCTGGATTAACAAGCAAAACAATACCTAAAAGAAGCATTATGGCGCCACCAATAAACTTAATTATTTCCATATGTCTTTGCGTTATTTGTCTGGCACGAAAAGTATAAATAAGCACTGAAATAATAACCAAAAGCGGCATAACATACACAAAATTATAAAGAGCTAAATATCCATAATAGCCAAGCGTATTATCCAATCCTTTACCTGATAATATTCCAGTATAAATTATAGGAAAGCCTGCAGTGCACGGAAGCTCAACTAGCGATGCAAGTGAGGCCAATGCTATTGAAGATGATATTAAAAGTGGCATCGATCCATTTTGTATTACTTCTTTCATTGCGCCTATTTTTCTCATCAAAGGTCCTTTTTGACTATCTGGTATAGTCAAGCTTATTCCTTTTTTAAAGAAAAACAAATCTTTACAATTAATAATACCGGCTGCAATCGCAATTAATCCAATTGTAATTCTTAGTGGTTTAATAAAACTTATATAATTAAAAACATTAAGCCAGGCTGCCATAAAAAGAAAATAAAATACATAGACAGTTGCAACAAAACTTAATGCAACCGCAAAAAGTCTTTTTCTTGATGATGTTGTTGCAATTAAAATAGCTAAAAGACATGTTAAAACAAACATATTGCACGGGTTAAATCCGTCGACTAAAGCAATCAGGAATGTAAATATAGGAAGCGGTATTTTATATCCAGCATTCTCTAAGAAGTCCGGTGATATATTCTTTGCAGCAATAAAAAATATTGTAAGAGCGACAAAGGTAATTGAAACAATAATAACATCTCTTAATCTTTTCTTTAAATCAAACGCCAAGCGTGCGCCTTTTGATGTCTTCTCAACTCTAAATAGTGTAAAAGCAAAACCAAAAAGAATTAATGATACTATTATCCAAAACATTGCGCCCTGCATAAAAGATGTTTTGTTCTTTACTATTTGCGGAGCCCCACCATTCCATTGAAGCCTCCATCCTCCTATTTTAACTGCATGGCCAAAATTTATGCTTGAACCAGAAATTGGGACTGGCATCGGAGTCGCTACTTTAAAATCTATACCTTCAAGTGCATCTGCAATATCAAGCTCTGTTAAGACCTGTTTTAGTGCTTTATTGTCGCCGCCTTCTCCAGACAACAATACTCTATTTTTTGTCCAAATGTTTATCTTGCCATCAAGTGCAGCAATATCTAGCTCATCAAAACTTATTGATTTTCCGTTTGGCAGAGGAAAATCATTCTTATCCATTAACTCAATTATTTTATCTGTACCTATAACTCTAGTTGCTCCAACAGCGAAAACTTTTTTACTAAACGTAATAAAAGGAACTCCTGCACCACGTCCCGGGAAATACGTCTTAAAGTATTTATCTTTTACTTCTTTATTCTCTTCTCTTGCCTTATAAATCTCATATTCAAAAATTATAAGATCAGGATATTTAGCAGTAAACTCTGTAAAAAGGATTGGATCTGCAACTGCGCAATTATGACATCCTATTCCAGATAAATATACTGCGCAAACAGGCCCCTTATCCTTCGCACTGACATCAGCAGCAAGAACACTAAATAAAATTAAAAACAAAATGAATATTTTTCTTATATTAATTCTCAATTACTTGGCTCCTTAAATAAATAAACTTTATTCAATATTAGCACACTTTCTACAATCATCCAAAGCTCTAATGCAAAAACAATCGCACCTACAACAAAAAGTAACCAATTAGAAGACGCAGAAATGTATTCCTACGCCCTTACAACATATAAAATAATAAGTTGCAAAAAATCTTCACTTTTTTCTAAGAAACTTTAGGGCTTAAGTTTTTCTACGGCTAGATATGTTACGCATAACACATTGTGCAGTAACTACTTCTTCATCTTTTATTAGCGGATTTGAATTTATTTCCACATAAAAAGGATTTTTATCTTTTGGCTTAAAAAGTAACTCTATTGCTTCATCTTTTCCATTTAAAAATGTTCTTTCGAGCATTTTATACGCCAAACTTAACTCTTCTTTATTTGTAAAAATCTTAGAAATATTTTCACTCTCAATTTCTTCTTCAGTATACTCTCCAAATTCTTTTATCGCTGGGCTACAATAGTGAATTGTTCCATCAATTGATATACGCATTACAACATCTCTTAACTCCTCAATAAGTTGCCTATATTTTTTCTCGCTTTCTGCTATTTTATTTCCAAGTCTATGACGCTCAATAACATAATATATTGCGCGCATTAAAAGCTTCTCGCTGATTTGACCTTTTATAATATAATCCTGCGCACCTTCTTTAATAGATTTTATAGCAGTTGTTTCATCATCAATTCCTGTTAATACAATAATAGGTACACCTGGCGCATATAAATGAACTTTCTTAAAAGTGTCTAGCCCTACGCTATCCGGAAGATTTAAATCCAAGATAATAACATCAATTTCATCTGTATATAAGGAACTTAGTCCTTCTGAAAGAGTTTTGGCTAAAATGATATCTAATTCCTTATTGCTTTCTTTAGATATCATAGCTTGTATAAGTTTAGCGTCGGTAGGATTATCTTCAACCAATAAACAACTAAGAGTTTTATTTTCCATAATATTTACCTTTCTAACAATAATATTACCAAAATTTATACTTTACTGCGAGCATATTCGAGAAATTTATCTACTGCCAATGGCCTGCTTAAATAGTATCCTTGAACCTGGTCACATCCCTGAAAACGCAAATATGCTAACTGTTCTTCGTTTTCTACGCCTTCTGCTATAACTTTTAAATCCAAATCATGTGCCATAGATATAATAGCTTTTATTAGGGCAGCTGTTTGTGTATCTTCTAATATATCTTTTACAAAAGATTTATCTATTTTTAACGTACTAAAAGGAAACTGTCTTACATAATTTAAAGAAGAATATCCAATACCAAAATCATCTATAGATATTTTAACTCCCATCTTATTAAAATAATTAAGTGTCTCATTTGTTTTATCAATATTTTCTATCAATAGCCCTTCAGTTATTTCCAAATCTAAACATTCTGCAGATAATCTATTTTTACTAAGCGCTTTTGATACGCCTTCCACCAAATCTCCGCCTTTAAACTGACGAGAAGAGACATTAACAGCTATTTTTAAAGGTCTCTTTAATTTGTTTTGCCAATCTTTCATTTGGGCACAAGCAGTATCTAATACCCATTGTCCAATAGGAATAATTAATCCTGTTTCTTCTGCCAATGGTATAAAAGATACTGGTGGCATACTACCAAGCTTAACATTATTCCATCGCAATAAAGCTTCAGCACCTAGAAGTTTTCCAGAAGATATTTCAATTACTGGTTGGTATTCTAAAAACAGCTCTTTTCTTTCTAATGCATGACGAAGCTGAGATTCGATCTCTACTCTTCTATTAGAAAGCTCATTCATCTGAGAAGTAAAAAACTGCGATGTATTTCTAGATATTTCCTTTGCCCTATACATCGCTGTATCAGAATTTCTTAAAAGAACATTTGGATCGTTCCCATCATCAGGATAAATCGTTATACCAATACTCGCTGTTATAAAAATCTCATGACGATCTAACATAAATGGATTATTAAATATAGTTAAAATCTTTTTAGCAACAATTTCTGCCTGAATAACTGTATTTAAATCAGATAAAATCACAAGAAATTCATCCCCTCCTAAACGCGCAATGGTATCACTATCTCGTATAACAGATTTAAGACGTCTAGAAGCCTCCAAAAGAAGCATATCTCCTAAAGAATGTCCTAAGGTATCATTTATATGTTTAAATTGATCTAAGTCAACAAACATAACCGCAACAATATTCTTCAAACGCTTTGCTCTTATTAAAGCCTGTGACAAACGGTCAATGGCTAAAACCCTATTAGGCAAATCAGTCAATGTGTCAAAATTTGCCTGATGCTCTAAACGCTTCTCATATTCTTTTTTAGCAGTAACATCTTCTTTTACTATTAAAGAATGAGTAATAACCCCTACTGAATCTTTTATAGGAGTTACAGTAACATGTTCCCAAAGCATTTCTCCATTTTTCTTTGTTGCACACAGTTCTCCAGACCATTCTCCATCTGAATAAACTTTCTTCCAAATATTTTTATATTGTTTATCTGAAATATGCTCTGATTTTAATATATCAACACTCTCTCCTATTACATCCTTTGCAGTATATCCTGTTACTTCTATAAACTTAGAATTTATATATTCGATAATGCCTTCTGTATTAGAAATTACAACAGATGCTGGTGATTGTTCAACAGCCATAGATAATCTGCGATTTACATCCTCAGAACTCTTGCGTTTTGAAATATCTAACGCAGAAAAAATAGCCCCTTTAGAGAGATCTTCTCTCTCAATAGCAGAAGCACTTAACCAAATATCAAAAACTTTTCCATCTTTTCTTATCCATTTAGTTTCAACCGAGCCTGTTGTTAATGCTCACTAATTCGGTAACTCTTTTGGTATAATAATACAGCTAAAGGAGACCTAATGGTTTACAATCAACAAGTCCTTATTAAACGATGGATACCGATTCTTCAAGAGTACGAAAAGTG
>JAVCCJ010000036.1 GCA_030765585.1 Candidatus Zapsychrus exili
GGGTTTCTTTGCTAAAGCTACAAAAGCTGTCGAATATGCGGTTTCTTGACCTGTTACTGACCAGGCTTCAATAAAAGGATACGCACTAATAACTACGTAATAATTACCATTACCTGCTCCATTAATTCTAAATGCATATTGAACATCCTCCCAAATAACCATATCATTTGCCCAGTAACGGGCAGGGCTATAAACAAACCACTCTATAAATTCCACATCATATGCTCTAGATAATAAAGATGTTGGTAATAAATTCTGTTCTTTAAATAATGGATAAAGGCCAGTGATGTTTTTATCTGTATCTTCATTAAATAGTGACTTACCCATATAACGTGCTAAATAAAAAACGACGAGCATTTTTAAACTTGAAGCCCAATGTTTGGGGTATAGTCTTTTCCTGTTAATCATATCATTTTACACCCGTAAATCCTAATGAGCAAGAAAATTTCAAAATATGCCGCAATTTAGTGAACGTGTTTATGCACATAAAAGGGTGTGGCTTGGGGGGATATGGTGTCCATATCATATAGTGACTATATAAGATTAATAATCCTTAAAAGTCCTTAAAGGTGATTAAAGTAGAGA
Source organism: Candidatus Zapsychrus exili (assembly GCA_030765585.1). GTDB lineage: Bacteria > Omnitrophota > Gorgyraeia > Zapsychrales > Zapsychraceae > Zapsychrus > Zapsychrus exili. Next base: position 586 of record JAVCCJ010000036.1, read on the forward strand.
ATCTACGTAAGTTGTTTATGGGATATGTAATTAGAACAATTGTATAGGGTTAGGGAAATTGCCTTGGTCGGTTCCAAAAACTGGTGCTCTATCCATCTGAGCTACAGGCGCACTATTTATAAACTTTTGGATTGCCTTCTAGTAGTACACATCCACACATTTTACACTTCTTTATTTCTTTTATCTTACCCCTTTTAAAACACAAAAGCAACCCATCTCTGGAATTATTACTTTTGTCTTCTTGTCACTGTAAACGATTCTTTATATCGGCAACCTGCTTAGAAAGTTGTTCTATTGAAGACTCAAGGGCTTCAATCCTACTTTCAATTTTAACCAAACGATTTAATACGCCTGCAAGTATCCCAGAAATCTTGTCCATTTTTCTTCCAATATAACTATCCAATCCTTCAGGCTCAATCATTCAGCCGTAATACACGAATTTCCTATCTTCGGCTGCACTTATTTTCAGCGTTCCCACAGTACGCACCCCTGTTTCTTTATTGTAAGTAGTTTCAGATATATCAACTTGTCCGTCTCCACCGAGGTCAAGTGCATAAATAGTACGATTTGAGAACACAACAACGGATATAACCAATATCGTTATAATTAATATTCTATAACTTTTCATCCTCAACCTTGCGCTTTTAATCTCTTTGTTCATAGTCTCTCAATAAAATCACTTTTAGCACATCTAGCATATTAACAGGATTTGGAGTATCGTTTGCAATCTGACTCATCTCGGTAAGCACTGCCCATCTTCTCTTCTTCACTTTCAAAACCTTTTTTCGCATTTTTGGTATTAAATTCAGCCATATCCATCGAAAACATGAACTTCTTAAAAACACCTCTTGATTCATTATCCAAGCTGCATTTAAATACTATTATGCCAAAGACCAAAGCTAAAATTAAAAGCACCCATGTTACTAACATAAAAATCTCTATTGTTGTGCCAAAGTATTGCGTAAACGCTATAGAAATGCCTAACAATGTTGCTTGAATAGTCATTAACGCTATCCAAAAAGTCCTTTCATAACTAGTTATATCGCTTACTGATTTTTCAAACTTTTGCATATTTTCGTCTTGATAATTCAACCAAATTTTCTCTTCATTTTACATATTTCTTATTGTGGTTTCGGTTGCTATCTAGGAGTATTTGTTGTATTTTACTTTTATTTAACACATCTCGCATAAATATTTTAGACCCCTCTAAACTAAGATGAACACCATCCCTAAAAAGTTTTCTGGGGTATTTATCTCTATATTTCAACATAGCATCATAAAAGCATGCATCCTCCCGCCTTGCTATCTGTAAAAGCTTATTCCTGAACACAGTCATCTTCTCGTAAGAACCATTGTCACGTGAAATGGCTTGAAAAACAGTAGGGTGGTAAGGCATGAGAACAAGAACTGGTGCAGAGCCGACCTCTTTAATATCTCTTAAAAGTTTTTCTAGTTTTTGAAACTCGGTATTATTAGCAGGTGCCCAGTGTCTCCAAGCATTTGTTGCCCCTATTGAAATATATAATGCCTTTGATTCTAAAGCATTTTCGTCAATTTCATCTATTCTTTTTGGATATACTTTGGAAAATGATCGCGTTTTACCACCCGTGTTTTCCAAGGCCGAATAGATATCGCATTCTTTTACTACCTCAAAGCCTTTTGTTTTTTCTTGAAAAATCATAACTCTAAAAGACTCTATTGTTGTTTCAAGGGATAAAAGATCTTTAAGATTTAATTGTATTTTTAATATGCAAGGCAATATTGATCCTTGCATATTAAAGAAACGGGAATAATATTTCTGTAGCGATATCCAGCTTTTTGATTGCGAGGAACAAAGGGACTGAAATTCAACACACACAATAACTATGTCCGGTATCTTTTTATAATCTTTAATAAGTTGCCAAATAGCTATGTAATCATTAATGTTCCCTGCGGTCACTCCTAAATTTAAAAATTCTGACCTATCAATAAAAGCTAGCATTTCAGGTTGAAAATTTAATACATAGCTACCACCAAGCACACATATCCTAGGCTTAGAAACATATTCCATATAATTTTCTATTAAGACCCTGTCATTATAATTTGTCGGTGTACACAATGCAAGATCATTAGATTCTGCAAGTTTTTTCAACTTAGGGCGTATTGTATGAATGCTGTATCTATAATTAGGGTCTACTCTATAATTAAACAAAGCTAGAC
>JAVCCJ010000123.1 GCA_030765585.1 Candidatus Zapsychrus exili
CATTAATGAAAGATATTTGATCCTTCCTAAAGAGGTAAAGGCAATAACTCGCCCTTTCTTACCTTTTACATATTGATCAATAAGCTTAACAATAATCTTTCCATCCATATCGCAGTTCGGTTTTGTGAAAATAACTTTCAGATCCTTAAATTTATCCAATGCTGATAAAATTTGCTCAAATTGCTCCTTAGAAGTATTATTCTCTAGCGTCACCGGATGAAATGTAACAAGCGCCACTTTGCCGTTGAGCTTAAAACCTAACTCTTTTTCCAGATCTTTTTTGAAAAATAATTTTGTCCGCTTTATGTTATCGATACCTAAGGCGCCAACATTAAATACAGTCCTAGGATTTTCCCCAAGCTGAATTACTCTCTGGCGATGTTCCTTTGCAGAGGTAAAATGCAAAAGGCTCATTTTAGTAATAGCATGCCGGATGGCATCATCCATGGCACCTTGTGTAATTTCTCCGCCATGTAGATGTGCAATAGGGATCCTTGCAAAAAACGCCGCGATGGCGGCAGCATATGTTTCATATCTATCCCCCAAAAGGACAACCATGTCTGGCTTTAATCGCTTAAACACCGCCGCTAATCCAATTACGCCTATGCCCAATGATCTTGAGATACCTTCGGCGGTGTCATCCTCCAAAGGAATCTTGACTTTTTCAGAAATCTTAAAACCATCGCGTAATATTTCTTTATAAGTTAATCCATAAGCAGAAGACAGATGCATGCCCGTCACAAGAATTTGCAGATGAAACACCGAATCTTTTTTTATCTCTTTCAATAAGGGATAAAATAATCCGTATTCTGCGCGACTTCCTGTGACAATGCAGATCTTCTTTTTCATAGTCTCACCAACTCATCTGGCTTAAAGTCCTTTTTCGCCTGACGCCCAATCACTTGATCCCATTTCATCGGACTTATACCCGTTCCGAGGCGCTTGGCCGCAATATTATACTCTGAAAACAGATCACCTTTTCTGATCGCACTCGAGGCGACAATACTTTTTCTTACGACTTTCATATTTTTAAATTCAGATTGTGAAGGTTTTTTGATGCCATGACCTAAAGCAATTTCAATATTGCGAATAGCATTCACCATGTGTTTTAATTCACCAGGCTCAAGACTTGCTTTATGATCAGGACCGGGCATATTTTTATCAAGAGTAAGGTGTTTCTCGATCACGGTCGCACCGAGTGCTGTTGCCGCGATTGCCGTCTCTATCCCTAAAGTATGATCAGAATAACCGACTTTAACTCCCAATTTATTCTTCATGGTAAGCATCGCAGATAAATTTACATCCTTAAAAGGGGTTGGATACTCAGTATTACAGTGTAAAACTACAATATTTTTCTTTTTTGTACCACTTTTTACTAAAATATCTAGTGCTTCTTTTACTTCGGCTAGCGAAGACATCCCCGTGGACATAATAATCTTTTTGTGCAAAGATCCGATCTTGCGCAAAAAAGGTAAATTGGTTATTTCACCGGAAGGTATTTTAAATATTCTTAACCCCAAATGCGCTAAAAGATCAATGCTTTCTAAATCAAATGGCGAGGAAAGAAACATGATCTTTTTTGTTCGACAGTATCTTATCAATTCCTTGTGAGCGCTTAAGTCCAATTCTAACTTCCTTATCATCTCCAATTGGCTTTCATCCTTACCCGCAGCATTCTTCTGGTACATAGCCTTAGGCGCAAATTTAGATACTAACGACTGCGCATTGAAAGTCTGAAACTTAATGGCGTCTGCACCAGCTTTTGCGGCGGCATCAACCATTTTCTTTGCGATTTTAAGAGAACCATTATGATTAACTCCGGCCTCAGCAATAACAAAAACCTTAGACATTCTTTTTTCTTTCTTTACATGGATTACCATAAGCAATCATATTCTTACGGATATCTTTTGTAACAACGCTTCCCGCCCCAACAATCACGTTTGCGCCTATTTTCAAATTCTGAATAACCACGCTCCCCGTACCGACATGTGCACAATCTCCGATGGTGACGCCACCACTTAAAATCACACTAGGAGAAAGATGAACAAAATTGCCGATCTTACAATCATGCTCAATAATTGCTCCAGTGTTAATAATGCAGTTGTTTCCTATACAAGTTTCGGCGTTAATGATAACTCCGGGGGCAACATAATTCCCTTGCCCTAAAATTGCAGAGGAAGATACCAGCGCGCTTGGACTGATTAAATTCGGAAAAACAAATCCTGCTTTTTCAGCAAGGTTAAACAGTTTAATACGCACATGAGGATTGCCTACGCTTCCTACGGAAATGAAACAATGCTTTATGCCTGATTCGAAAGAATGCATTAAATCCGAATCAGTTCCAACAACCGAAACTCCCAAAACCTTTGTCTTAAGATTTTCTTTTAAATCAATAATACCTGCTACTTCATATTCTTTAATATTCCGGAGCAAATCCAAAACCACTTTACAATGCCCTCCTGCTCCAACAAGCAATATTTTATTTTTCATAAAATTAAACCTTAAATTTATTCAATGTTTCTTGAAGGGCCTCAAATTGCCCCATATCTAGCCATGATTTCTCAGAAACAGGATAAACCCCAATTTTTTCGCCCCTTTTAAGATAATCATTAATAAGATCAGTTATGTTAAAAAAATGATTCTTCGGGATATCCGCAAGAACCTCTGCTTCTAAAACATACATACCTGTATTTACTAAAAAATCATATTCCGGTTTTTCGCGGATATTCTTTAAAACTCCTCCCCCCTGAATTTCACATACCCCATAGGGAATAGTGTAATTCTTCATTGAGCTAACAAGGGTAATCTTATTCTTCTTCTGGCGATGGAATTCAAAAATATCAGCATAATCAGCCTCAATTAAAATATCGCAATTACTCACAAAGAATGTTTTCTTTATTCTATTTTTTAAAAAGTGCAGGCTGCCGGCAGTTCCTAATGGTTTACTTTCCAATATATAATTAATCTTATAGGCATGCTTGAAATCACTAAAATAAGCCTTGATTATACTTGATTTATAATTTAGAGAAAGATAAAAATCCTTACAACCATAATCAAAAAATCTGTTTATAATGATTTCAATAATCGGCTTATCACCTATTGGCATCAATGGTTTGGGAAGAATTTTTGTAAAGGGATGCAATCGTGCACCTTCGCCACCTGCCATAATCACTACAGGCAATTCTAGCGATCTCAACTTCTTTAACTTACTTTTAAAAAGATCCATCCACCAAACAGCAGCAATAACTCTTTGCGCCTCATCAACAACCGGTAAACATTCAATCTCTTTCTTAATCATTATCGTTTTCGTTTGTTCCTGTTGAAAATCCTTAGCTAAGCTTATTGGTTTACAATTCATGACGCTAGAAACATCATCCAACAAACTTTTACCTTTTAATATCCATCTTCTAATATCTCCATCTGTAACAGTCCCTAAAAGCTTTTTTTTCTTGTCTACCACAAACATAGTCTTTTCTCCAACTAAGTCCATATGCTTTAAAGTAAGCTTGATTGACTGATCTGGCTTTATAAGTACTTTTTCAAGTCTTTCCATGGTATTATTCTTTCCTGCTTAAATTTTGAATAACTGAAGTTATATATTTTATCTGTTTTATTTGTAAATTTGTACTACAAGGCAAATTCAAAACTCTTTTCCAAAACCATAAAGCCTTTTCAATTTTATA
>JAVCCJ010000008.1 GCA_030765585.1 Candidatus Zapsychrus exili
ATTCTGTCAAGTGTTTTTTTAGGAGAAAAAAATGGACAAAAAGAAGTTAGGTAAGAAGATTAAGTTAGCCCGCATTGAAATGGATTTAAATCAAACCCAGCTTGCTCATAAAATTAAGGCAAAACAGAAAAGTATCTCTCGCTATGAAACAGGGGCATCTTCACCATCTATAAAAACATTAGTTAAAATCGCTGAAGTGCTCAAGAAACCAGCAGGGCATTTTTTAGATGAGTGAGAAGCCTGTTATGAGAAGGGTAGTTTAACGTATGGCAAGAGAAGCAAAAGCACGAATACGAATAAACAAATATCTTGAAGATACCGGATGGCGGTTTTTCGATACAGACTCCGGATCTGCCAATATTTGCTTGGAGACGAATGTTAAAATTACTGAACAGGCGCTCAACGATCTTGGTGAGGATTTTGAAAAGACAAAAAATGGTTTTACTGATTATATCCTTTTAGATTATAAGGGCTTTCCTTTTGTAGTTTTAGAGGCAAAAAAAGAGGATAAAGATCCTTTAGCTGGCAAAGAGCAGGCTCGTAAATATGCAAAGAACCTTAATGTTCGTTTTGTGATCTTGTCCAATGGTAACCTTCATTATTTCTGGGATATTGAAACAGGCAACCCGCATGTTATTACTACCTTTCCTACATGTGAATCATTGACTTTTAAGAAATCTTTTAAGCCTAATACGGATAATTTGGTTCGTGAATATGTTACTTCAGATTATATTGCTATTACTCAAAAACCAGATTATAAGAGTGACCCCAATTGGATGAACGAGGATAGACGGAATGATTTTATTAGTGATAATAGCCTTAAATTTTTAAGAGACTATCAAATAAATGCCATTAAATCTTTGCAAGATGCTGTGAAAGAAAACAAAAGCCGCTTTTTATTTGAAATGGCAACAGGTACAGGAAAAACTCTTGTTGCAGCAGGTGTTATCAAATTATTTTTAAGGACCGGAAACGCCAAGCGGGTGCTTTTCTTGGTTGACAGATTAGAGTTAGAGGATCAGGCTTGGAAGAATTTTGTAAAATACCTTAAGTACGACTATAAATCAGTTATCTACAAAGAAAATCGCGGCGATTGGAAAAAAGCTGAAATTGTAGTCTCCACTGTTCAGTCGTTTCTTTTTAATAACAAGTACAAGGATTTATTCTCTCCGACTGACTTTGATTTGGTTATATCAGATGAGGCGCATAGATCAATAGGTGGTAATAGCCGGGCGGTTTTTGAATATTTTACCGGATATAAATTAGGGCTTACAGCAACACCTAAAGATTATCTGAAAAAAGTAGATGAAAAAAAATTAGCAGAAAGAGACCCTCGCAAATTAGAACGACGCCAGTTATTGGATACCTATAAGACTTTTGGATGCGAGGCGAGCAGTCCAACATTTAGGTATACTCTTTTGAATGGAGTAAAAGACGGTTATCTTGTAAATCCAATTGTTGTAGATGCCCGAACAGACATAACGACAGAATTACTTTCAGAAATGGGCTACTCTGTATTGATAGAAAACGAAGAAGGCAAAGAAGAAGAAAAGATATACTTTCAAAAGGATTTTGAACGAAAATTTTTCTCGGAAAAAACGAACGGGACATTATGCAAGACATTTTTAGAGAAAGCCCTAAAAGATCCTTTAACAGGTGAGATCGGTAAAAGCATTATTTTTTGTATTAGCCAAAATCATGCTTCCAAAATCACACAGATACTTAATGTATTTGCACATAAAATTTATCCTGGTAAATATAATTCTGATTTTGCGGTGCAGGCAACATCTTTTATTGATAACGCACAGCAGATGACAATTAATTTTTCAAATAATAATCTAAATGGGCATACGACCTTTAAGAGCGGCTATAATTCCAGTAAGACCCGCGTTTGTGTCACCGTAGGAATGATGACAACGGGTTATGATTGTGAAGATATTTTAAATTTATGCTTAATGCGGCCTATCTTTTCCCCTCAAAATTTTATTCAGATGAAAGGTAGGGGAACCAGGAAATATGACTTTGTTTATAGAGAAAGAGACGACTCGGGAAAGGTGGAAAAATATATAGTCAAGAAGAAGCGCTTTAAACTTTTTGATTTTTTCGCCAATTGCGAATATTTTGAAGAAAAATTTAATTATGACGAAGTGATAGAATTGCCTCCAGAAACAGGGGGAGGTCCGGGACCTGATCCACCCCCGCCCCCACCGGTAGACGAATATGAGAGTACCAGGTTGGATCCCTTAAAGGAATTTGCCGAAACATCTATCGGTCTTGAAGGTATGAAAATTGACCGGAAGTTTTTTGAAAAGTTTGAAGAGGTTATTAAGGGTAATGAATATATTAAAGACAAAATTTATGAAGGCAAGTACGAAGAGGCAGAGAGTTACATCAAAAAAGAAGTTTTTGATAAGCCGGAAGAATATTTTAACCTTGAAAAGCTCCGCAAATCCGTTAAACTTGACCGCCGCTTAGGCTTAAGAGAAATATTAGAAAAAATATTTGGTCAGATTAAGAAATTTAAAACAAAGGATGATCTGCTTGAGGAAGAGATAGAAAAATTTATTTCTCTTTATCATCCCGAGAATAAGTTTATTCATATTATACGTCAATTCATGAAGGCATATATTTTAGAAACCGAGTTACGGGAAATTTTTAATTCTAAGGAATATGGCCGGCTTGAGACTAACCCAGGTTTTACAATGATGGACCTAAAAGAATTAGATGGTTGGAAAGATCCCGTTGTTGAGTACATAAAAGACTATGTGCTGTTAAATACTTTTGTAACTTAAAGGAAAATAAAAATATGTTAACGAGTGGAACAAAAAGACGGATTGATACGGCAAGGGATATTCTTGTAGGTAAATTACCCGATCCGAAATCACAGGTTGAGCAAATCACGATTGCCTTAATCTATAAATTTATGGACGATATGGATAAGCAATCGGAGGAGCTTGGTGGTAAGGTAAAATTTTTTACCGGTGAATATTCAAAATATGCCTGGAGTAAAATATTTGATCCTCATGTGAGTGGTCATGAGCTTGTTGGCTTGTATGGGGAAGCTATCCAGCGGATGAACCATAATCCAAATATCCCGCAATTATTCAGAAATATTTTTAAAAATGCCTATTTGCCGTATCGTGATCCCGAAACCTTAAAGAGTTTCCTTAAAGCTATCGGAGAGTTTGAGTATGATCATAGTGAAAAATTAGGTGATGCCTTTGAATATCTGCTTTCTGTGATGGGTTCACAGGGAGATGCAGGTCAGTTTAGGACACCAAGACATATCATTGATTTTATGGTGAAGGTAGTTGATCCAGGGAAGAATGAAACTATTCTTGATCCTGCCTGTGGCACAGCTGGATTCCTGATTTCTTCTTATAAACACATCTTAGAGAAAAATAAAAAAGACGGCCGGATACATTTAGCACCAGCTCAAAAGAAGAGACTCATTGAAAACTTTTCAGGCTATGATATTTCACCGGATATGGTCAGGTTGTCATTAGCTAATATGTACTTGCATGAGTTTAAAAGTCCTAAGATCTATGAGTATGATACATTAACTTCCGAGGAAAAATGGCAGGAGGTTTTTGATGTTATATTGGCAAATCCGCCGTTCATGAGTCCAAAAGGGGGAATAAGGCCACATAAACGGTTTAGCGTGCAGGCAAAACGTTCTGAGGTGCTTTTTGTTGACTATATCAGTGAGCACTTAAATCCTAACGGCCGAGCGGGAATTATTGTTCCTGAAGGTATTATTTTTCAGTCAGGCACTGCTTATAAGAAACTGAGAAAGATGTTAGTTGACCACTCACTTTATGCTGTTGTTTCTTTGCCCAAGGGAGTATTCAATCCTTACTCTGGAGTTAAGACATCAATATTGATGTTAGATAAAAATCTGTCAAAAAAGACAGATAAGATTTTATTTGTAAATATCAACAATGATGGGTTTGGCTTAGGCGCCCAGAGACGAAAGATAAAAGAGAACGATCTGCCATTGGCTTTAGGGGTAATCACGAGATACAAACAGAGTATTATTGAAAATAAAGACTTTGAATTCAATGCTGATGAGGCAAAGCTTGCTTTTTTGGTTGAGCAAACAAAAATCGCAGAAAGCAAGGATTATAGCCTAGATGGAGATGGATACAAAGAAGCTTTTGTTTATACAGGGAAATGGGATTTTGTGGAGTTAGGAGAGGTTTGCGAGATTTTAAATGGATATGCTTTTAAAAGTGGAAATTATGTTAGGGATGGCATTAGAGTTATTAGAATCACAAATGTTCAAAAAGGTATAATTGTTGATGAAAATCCAAAATTCTATCCCTTGGATACAAACGATGCCATTGAGCAATACAAGCTTGTTAAAAATGATTTATTGATGTCATTGACAGGAAATGTTGGTCGCGTTGGCTTATTGCCAGATTATCTTTTACCCGCTGCATTGAATCAGCGTGTGGCTTGCTTGAAAAGCGATAAAGGAAAAATAAACAAAAGATTTTTGTTTTATTTGTTAAATCAAGATATTTTTGAGCAAAGTTGTATTGCTTCTTCAAAAGGAATCGCCCAGAAAAATTTAAGTACAGTTTGGTTATCAAAATTTAAAATTCCTCTCCCGCCGCTTGAAGTTCAAGAACAGATTAGTACCGAGTTAGACAATTATCAAAAAATCATTGATGGCGCGCGTCAGGTGGTTGAAAACTACAAGTCACATATAGATATTGATTCGGAATGGCCCACCATAAAGTTGGGCGATGTTTGTAATTTTAAACGAGGCCCTTTTGGCGGAAGTTTAAAAAAAGAGATTTTCGTTGAAACGGGGTATTGTGTTTATGAGCAGCGTCATGCGATTTCTGGAAGTTTTGAACAAGTGAGATATTTTATTAATAGTGAGAAATTCAAGGAGATGAAGCAATTTGAAGTTAAGCCCGGAGATCTGATCATGAGCTGTTCTGGTACTATGGGCAAGGTTGCTATAGCTCCGGATAATACTAAGAGAGGCATTATAAATCAAGCACTTTTAAGATTAACCGCATTGGAAAAGTTAGATAAACAGTATTTGAAATATATTCTAGAAAGCTCTATTTTCCAGAAAGCGCTACAGGATAATGCGTATGGCGCAGCTATAAAAAATGTTGCTTCGGTTGGCGCGTTAAAAGATATAAAAATAGCGCTACCTAACCTAAAAATTCAAAAGGATATTGTAAAACGGCTGGACAATGAACAGAAATTAATTGACTCTAGTGGTCAACTTATTAAATCTTTTGAGCAAAAAATTAAAAACCTCATCACGAAAGTTTGGGGTGAGAAGTTAGTATGATTAAAACGCAAACACCAACCTATGCGGGTCATCGGCAGAGGATAAAGCATAAATATAAGAAATCAGGCGTAGGCGGCTGGTTGGATTATGAGGTTTTGGAGTTGGTTCTTTCTTATGCTGTGGCGCGGAAAGACACAAAACCGATCGCCAAAGAATTAGTAACTCGGTTTAAAACAATCAATGGAGTTTTAGACGCTGACGGCAAAGAGCTAAAAGCTATATCAGGCATCTCAGAACATACAACCTTGTTTTTGAAATTGTTAAAAGATATCGCCATTCTTTATTTAGAGAATGGTTTACACAATAAAGATTTGCTTTCATCTCCCGAAGTAGTTTTTGATTACCTAAAGGCTTCTCTGAAGGGATGCGTGGATGAGGAATTCAAAGCCCTCTTTTTAAATGGCAGAAATCAGCTGATAGCGATTGAGACACTTCAGACAGGTATTGTTAGCAGAGCGGTAATTTATCCAAGGAAGATAGTTGAGAGGGCACTGCATCATCATACTGTTGGTGTTATTATCGCGCATAACCATCCCGCGGGCACATTAACACCTTCAAAGGAAGATTGCGCGGTAACAAAATCTATTAAGGATGCGCTCAAGACAGTTGAGATTAGATTATTGGATCATATCGTCATTGGCGGTAATGGCTACTTTAGTTTTAATACAAAAGGCCTTTTGTAGTGGACGATTTATTTGATGAATTTCTGGGATACGACTTTACTATGGGCGAGGACATGGTGAAATATCCACATTACATAGAAGTTGTCGAGCGATATATTGAAAAATATATTTAATTACATAATTTAATGAGGAGAAATATGGCGAACGAAATATTTCATGATCCACAAAAGGAAATATGCGAAGTAAGGAACCAGCTTTCCTATGTAAAAAGGATTGGCTTCTTATTGGGTGCAGGTACTTCTAAGGCATTAGATATATCTGATCTTTCTGGTTTGACAAAAAAAGTAAGAGAAAAAATAGAGCAAAAATATAAAGATATTTTGAAAAACGTTGAAACGGGTTTGCAGGTAAAAGAGGATGACGATCCGTTGACAATCGAACAGATTCTCGATCAAGTGCGATTGATAAGGCAGCTTGCAAATGATAAACCGGATAGGAACTTTGAAAAAGTGAGCGGGAAAAATGCTGCTGACTTAGACATGGAAATCTGCAATCGTATTTATGAAATTATAATAGATGAGGAGAAAGACGTTGATCTGTCCCATACAAAGAAATTTGTGACATGGCTAAATTGGTTAAGCAGAGATTATTCAAAAGAAATTTTTACTACTAATTATGATTTGATCATAGAAAAAGCGTTGGAAAGTTTACATATTCCACATTTCGATGGATTTGTAGGTGCTCATCAGCCATTTTTCTTTTCTGAAAGCCTCGAGAGCAAAAATACATATGATATACCTCCAATCTCGTGGATAAGACTTTGGAAGCTCCATGGTTCAATAAACTGGTTTTGGAAGAAAAATAATAGTGGAAAATCCAATAAAGTTGTTCGTCTTGGAGTTGAATCTAAAAAACTTAATAATGAGAATGAATTAGTGATTTATCCTTCAAAAGAGAAATATGAAACTTCCAGAAAACAACCATTTATTGCCTATTTCGATAGGCTTAGGAACTTTCTCCAAGACGGGGAAGGAATTTTTGTTATAAATGGATATTCTTTTTCTGATGAGCATATTAATGCTGTGATTATTGATAGCTTAAAGCAAAATAACAGGCTTCATATTATTGGATTCTTCTTTTCCGATGATGACTTAGCGAAGATATGTGAGCTCGGCACGTTCTTAAACTTCACTGCAATAGGTCCTCGAAAGGCAATAATTAGAGGATTCTTAGGGGAGTGGAAAAAAGCAAAATTAGATCATTTGTTGGATAATTTTTGGGATGTGGGAGGCAATCGCCTAAAGATAGGGGATTTTAAAGAAATGGTGAAATTTCTTATGGCAATATCTGGTAAGCAGGAAAAGATCGAAGAAGTTATGAAGGAAGCAAATGATAAATGAAATTACTTATTTAGGAAAAGTAATCAATGTTAATAGCTCGAGTGTTGAAATTGAGATATCTCGAGATATTCCTTCAGCGACTCCGATTATTAACGGACGTTTATATAAATTAGGCCAAATTGGAACATTTGTAAAAATCCCTGTAGGCGGATTGACTTTGTTCGGAATTGTTTCTTCAGTAAGTAATACTCCTTCTTTAGTTGAAGTTAATAAATATGAGCCGGACTATGGCTCCAGATTTTTGCAAGTCCAACTTATTGGAGAACAATTGGGCGGAGACTCTTTTAAAAAAGGAGTCGGGACTTATCCTACAATTAATGATGAAGTGCATATAGTAACAGAGGATGATTTGAAGATCATCTACGGCGATCACGATGATGGAGTTATTGAAATAGGAAAACATTCTTCTTCAGAAAATCTTCCTGTTTATTTGGATTTACATAATCTCATACTGAGGCATAGTGCCATTCTCGGATCTACGGGTAGTGGAAAATCGAACACGACTGCGCATATACTTAAGCGTATTTTAAGCGATTACCCTGGTTCAAGGATTGTTTTAGTTGATACGCATGGGGAATATGCTTCTGCATTCGGGAATGGTGCAAAAGTTTTTAAGATCAACGATGCTAAGAACCCCCTATATATTCCTTTTTGGGCTATGTCATTTGATGAGCTTTCATTTTTTTTAGTTGGTAGGCTATCTGGAAGCGAGAGGCCAGAAGATAAAAAATTACGCGAAGCTATTGTGAAACTCAAAAAGGAAAATGCATCGAAGTTAAAGGCAGGAAAAGTTAATACGGATTTTGTTACCGCAGATTCCCCTATTCCTTTCGATATACGAAAAATGTGGTATGACTTTAATCGAGAAATTAATGCAACTTATTTTGAAGCGGCGGCGGATAAACAAACAAAAGATAAGGAAGAACTAGAAAAAGAAGGAGATCCTCAAAAATTAATTCCAGCAAAATTTAAGCCATATTCTATGGGTGCTGTTGCCCCTTTTAAGGCGAAAGAACAGACGATGTACTCGTATGAAATGAAAATACTGTCAAGGTTGAAGGATACGCGTTTTGATTTTATGTTTAATCCCGGAGATTTTTACGACATGACAAGCAAACACGATATTGATCAGTTACTTAGGGATTGGATAGACCACGAACAGCGGCTCACGATCTTGGATTTAAACGAAGTGCCTTTCGAGCTGATTGATATATCTGTTGGATTAATAACAAGATTGATTTTTGATTCAATGTATTGGGGTAGGCATGAAGAATATACAGGGAGAAATCGAGCGATATTGATGGTTTTTGAAGAGGCACATTCCTATTTACCAAAAAACGAAAGCAGCTCACACATATATGGATATGCGAGGAAGTCCGTTGAAAGGATATATAAAGAGGGGCGGAAGTTTGGCGTTGGAGCAATGGTTGTTACTCAGAGACCCTCTGAAATTTCTGAAACGATTCTTGCTCAAGTGGGCACTTTTATTGCCCTTCGACTTACTAATAGTAGTGATAAGAACAACGTCCAGTCAGCTTCACCCAATAACATGAACAGCCTGATGGAGCTTTTACCATCCTTGAGAGTTGGGGAGGCAATAATTGTTGGGGAGGCAATAAATATTCCATCGCGAGTTCGAATTGAGCTTGTGGAACCAAGGCCAAGCAGCAATGATCCCAAATTGGTCGAAGGATGGATGGAGAAGTTTGCTGTGAATGTAGCGCATTACAAGAATATTGTTAGGGCATGGAGAGAACAAAAACATTTAAAAAAAAGGGGGATAGGCTATGGAAATGATACTAGTTAATTCTTCAAATCTGGCGGCTATAGGGTATGATTCGGATTCTGCAGCGTTGTGTATAGAATTTAAAGATGGTTCAGCTTATGAATATTTTGATGTGCCACAACATGAATATGATGGTTTGATGTCAGCTGATTCGCATGGTACATATGCTCATCAAAATATTTATAAGAAATATCGGCAAAATAAAATCCGATAAAAGGAGATGTGATGTCCTTTATAAATTTAAATCAGAAGCTTAATCGTGTGGAAATAAAAGATTTTGAGTTGTCGAACGAGGTAGTCTTTAATTACTTCAATAATCTTTCAGCAAATGAGAGGGATGAGAAACTTATTCGAGCAATTTATATAGGGGTGTTGGCATTAATGGAAGATAGAATCTCTGCATTCCTCGCAAAGACTACGAATGAGCTAGGGACGGAGTTGGAAAGCTTGAAGATGATTTTTGAAATGAAAAAAGAGTTGTTTTACAAGACAACAATCAAAGGGTTTGTTGCTGAAGAGCAAGTAGCGGAGTTTTTAAATAATTATTTCGTTGCAAAAAAAATTAACGACAAAGCAGTATTAATAGGTAATGTTACAGGAGTTTTACCGAAAAATAAAACTGGAGATATTATCTGTGAATTAAATGGCAATCCCGATTTAAGGATTGCGATTGAATGTAAATTTGATAAAAGCATTAAACTTGGTAGTATCGATTCAAAAGATATTTTCACAAAGAAAATGGACACTGCTTGGAGCCAATTGCTGGAGGCTCAAGCCAATAGAGATTCTAAAGTTGGCATAATTGTTTTTGATGTATCGTTGGTTGATAACAGCATCCTGAAATCTTATGAAAATGTTGGTTATATCAATGGTATTGGATTTGTCGCAGTTATTAATTCTCAGGCAGGTGATTATTCTAACCTTGCGATTGCGTATATGCTGGCAAGGGATATAGCTTTAAATACCAAAGATGTTGAATTAGACGCAACATTGCTAGCTATCATTGTTAGCCGAATCATTAAGGATATTAATGATGTTCTAACGGTTAAGAAGTTTGTTGAGAATAATATAGCCAATAATAAAGAAATCCTTAAACAGTTAGAGAAAAGTATTATGATGATGGAATTTAATCAAGAATATCTAACCAAGTTTCTCGAGGAAGGCAAACTGAATAAGAAGGATATGTTGGATTTTTATTCTGGGGAAAAAGTTAAAGAGAAATATAGGCCATTGGAAAAAGATATTGTGAAAATAGGGGACGGTTCTATTTTAAAGTAATTATATATTGTGTCCCCAGAATTTAGGATAACTAAATATGAACAATACATTTTTTGCCACAATTGCTGTGCAGCTTGTCGTATTCTTGGGTGTACTCTTGACACTTCGGGAGAACCAACGTCGTTTTGAAACCAACCTGTGGGAAGAACGAGAAAAAGCAAGAAAGGAAAGAGAATTTCTTGCGAAGCATAAGGCTCTGTTATCGGCCGCAGAGTCTGTAACAAGATTTATTAATTATTACATGACGCTTCCGGACAGAGAACTTCCTAAAGATGGTACCACTCCAGACGATGTCGCTGAAATGGGAGTTACACTTAATAATCTTCATTTTTACTGCGACATTGAAACCATTCAGCATTCAATAGACATGAGCCAAATACTAAGTACGTCATTTACGAAGGCTTTAAAAGCTAAAATGCCATCTATGTTTATTGCCGATGATATTAAGATAATCGATCTTCAAATTGTGGGGCTTGAAACAATGAATAGCCAGTTTCAACAAGAAATTCTAGCGCTACTTTCGTCAGATTCATCGAAGCCACTTCTTATATCCAATAGGCAGCAGTTAGTGACCAATTTTAAAAAGATTGCAGAACTTCATGGGAGAAAAGTCACTCTAATTAAAGCAAAATACCATGCAACAGAAGCTTGCCGTGATGTAATAAGAAAAGATCTGAAAGAGATCTATGGGGCGCTAGGTAATGTCCTGTTGATGGCCAGAAGGGAGCTTGCTTTTCCAATTGATGAAAGTCAGTATGCAACTATGCTTAATCGAGCAACTGAATTGGCTCTCGCTAACATGGAAAGTCTATTCGATGAAATAAGGGCACAGATAGCACAAAAGTTACAATAATCCCAACAAAAAATAGTAAAGGAAAAGGGGGGACGGTTCTATTTTAAGGGAAAAGAAGTCAGACACCTTTTTTATTGATAATAAAAAATTGGTGAATTGGTGAATGGAGAAAAGGTTGAATGAATCAGATAAGCCTGCTTTAGTAGGTATTGTTCCAAGAAAGAATCTTTGGACTGTAATCCAAAATCAAAGATGGTATCATATTCCGGTTAACTCAGCTCCTCATAATGTATTGGGCGTAGAGTATGTGGCTTTTTATTTTCCTTCGGCTTTTGGAGAAAAACTTAAATATCAAGTAATTTATTATGCTCCAGTTTTAAATATAGATACTGTTAAAAGAATTCAGCTCTTTCCTGACGAACCCAAACATCCTAGGAAAGATGAGAATTATTATCAATTTCATTTAGGCGAGATTAAAGATTTGCCTCAACCTATTCCCAGCAAAAGATGGAGAAGAATTGTTCACATTCCTACAAGTTTCCAGAAATTACATTCTGCTAAGGAAATAAATGATTTATATGATACTAGCCCTTTGGAAGAAAAAATGTATAAGGCTTTGAAGAGAAAAGAAATTAATCCAGAAAGGCAATGGCATGTTCGTTTGAATAACCAGAATTATTTTTTAGATTTTTGTATATTCTGTCAAAAAGCAAATATTGATTTAGAATGTGACGGCGAAAGATATCATAATATACCTGGCGCTTATACTAGAGACCGTCTTCGTAATAATCAACTAACTAGTTTTGGTTGGCATGTTTTAAGATTTTCTGGTACAGAAATCTACAGAAAACAAAGTAATTGCCTATCCACAATTGAAAAAACTATACATGCGTTGAAGGGGCTGAAGGGTTAAGGGGTTATTCTTAATAAATGGGTGCCTGTCCCCTTTTAATATTTGTACTTATTATGGACGAAATGAAGGAACTAAATATAGATATAGGGAGAAGAAAATAAGAGAGTTAGATTAGAAAAATACAAAGTCCACTGGCTCTTTTAACTTAGAAGAGATTATCTTCTCTGTTGTAGGGGAACAATAAGAAAGATAAGAAAAAAAGGAATAATATAGATGAAAAGAATAATAATAATTTTTATTGCGCTTTGTTTTTTTTCTGTAAATACTTGTAGCGGCGAAGAATTAAATCCACCAGAAATTATGGACAAGTATGGAGAGGCAGTAGTGTTAATTGCAACAGTTAAGAGTAATAACGAAATGGGGCTTGGAAGTGGATTTATAGTTACGGAAGGCGGCGTTATTATAACAAATTACCATGTAATAGAGGGAGCTTATCCTGCTATTGTTAAGTTGAAAAATGGAGATATTTATGAAGAGATATCAGTAATAGATTATAGTGAAAGAAAAGATATAGCTGTGATTAAAATAAAAGGTTTCGATCTACCCCTTGTTGAACTTGGTAATTCCAATGAAGTTAGGATTGGAGAAGAAATAGTTGTAATAGGCAATCCCCAAGGTTTAGAAAACACAATATCCAACGGGTTGTTATCGCAAATACGAGATACTGAGGGAGGTTATAAGCTTCATCAAATAAGTGCGCCAATATCACCAGGAAGTAGTGGTGGACCTGTCTTCAATTTAAATGGGGAGGTTATTGGTATAGCAACTTTAACATGCGTTGAAGAATATAGTCAAAATTTAAACTTCTCGGTTCCTATAAATTATGCAAGAGCTATGATGAATGGTCCAGTAAAGCAAACTCTTGAGGAATTTTCAAAAGGTGAAGGAAGGGAGGTTGCAAAAAAATCTAAAGAAGATGATTTGACAAATTTTTTGAATGATTTCCGCGATTGCTTCAATATATATATCACAGCATGTAATCTTCTAGATGAGGGGCGAAGAAAGACGAAAAGAAAATATGAATGGGTATATAATGAATATTGTGCTGAGGAAATTTTCATAGGATACGAGGTTAGTTCTGATATCAAACTTTCTAGGGAAATGTTTGCAAAAGCTCTTGATGACGCAATTAATATAAATGAATTTGACACTAAAACGGAAAAGGTAAAGAAATCCCTTATTAGAGCACTTGAATTGCAAGTTAATGCTACCAGTTTTATTGATGAAGGTTATCGTATGAATTCGAAAAACTACCTAAAAGAAGGAAAGGCTAAGTGCAAAGTAGCAGATTCGTACGTGCTAGATGCTCTTAAAGAAACATTAAAGATCGTTCCTGAATCGCATAAACAAATGCGAAAGAAAATGGATAAGAATATACAATATTTTTCGCGATAGTAATTTAAATAGAGAAGTAATTGAGGACTGGTTGTAATTTAAAGTAATTAAGCATTGCGATCGAAGTAATAAAGGGGACGGTTCTATTTTAAAACAATTAAGTGTTGTGTCCCCGGATTTCCCATATACGAATAATCACAGGAGGAGAAAATGGAAGTTTATGAACGAAAAGATATATCAGAAATAGTGCTAGAGGATAAAATTAGACAATGCCCTGAATTAATAGAAGAGGGTCTAAAGTTTGTGGACAGACAGAAGAAAACGCCAAGAGGACCTTTGGATTTACTATTAGTTGATTCTAAAATGGCCTTAATTGTAGCTGAATTGAAGATCGTTGAAGATGATAACATGTTGATGCAAGCATTAGATTATTATGACTATATAGCAAATAATATCGATACGCTTGCACGTATATACAAACAGAGTAATATTGATCCAACACAAACCCCTAGATTAATGCTTATCGCACCGTCTTTTTCTCATTTACTCATTAATCGATGTAAATGGATAACGGAAGATATTCAAATTAGTTTGTATGCTTTTCAATATATTACATTTAACCAAGGCGAGAAAGAAACTACTGTATATATACCTGTAGAAATTCAGCCACCAGTTTCGATCGAAAAAGAACCAGCTACTATTGACAAACATATAAGCTATATTATACCTAATGCGATAAAAAAGTTGGCTAAACAAATATTAGATGAGATTCAAAGTTGGGATAAAGCTAAAATCTCTATTGATAGCAAGCAATGGGGTGCATCGATTAAGGTTAGCGGTAGCGTTATCGCATACTGGGAACCACGACGTAATTTCATACGTATATCAACCTACGATAAAGATAATAAATGGCAAAGTTCCAATATAAGCACAGAAGAACAAAACAGGCAAATTATTGACATGGTTAAAAATTATTACACTTCATTATTGTAGTATAAATAATCGGGTAGGGAAGGATACATAACTGAGGGTTAAACATAAAAATGGTAAACAATTTTCTAGATAAGAAATATGTAGTTATTAGCGTAATGGGACCTCATGCCGGTGAATCCGAAGGAGAAATATTTAAACGTAAGATTGGAGATGCAAAAAATATCGGTATAACTTTTTGGCTTATGCGCTCGCGGCAAGCAAAACCCTCTCTCGTACAACGTATTTGCAAAGAAGCAAGGGAAAGAAATAAAAATGTTGTTGCCTTATTCATTGAAGCCTCTTCAACAGGAGGAGCTATGCCGACGAGCTCTGCAAATTCTGCAACATATTATTCAGCAGATAGAAAATATTGGAAGAATCTACCAAAAGGATTAAGCCCTGTTACTGGAAAAATTGATAAAGGAGCATATGCGTTAACTTTTGATTTATTAAATTTGCATAACGGTATGATTGATTTGTGGAATTATGCTGACTTTTTTAATCAGGATAGCCCGATACGAATTTTTCAGGGAGCCTCAACGCTATGTGCTATCAAAAAAGATATGTCTGCTCATGATAATAAAATTAAATCTCACAATAGAAAAATAATCGCAATTGGACAACTTTGTAATCCTTATTGTGTTTGGTTGAAATAGGATTGTCCATCAATAGTAAAATAGGGAACTAGAAAATAGGGGGCGGTTCTATTTTAAAGTAATTAAGTATCGTGTCCTTGGGATTTATATGTGAAAGGAGTAATAAATATGTGCTGTCTTTTTTGTAAACCGTGGGTATGGATTAAAGAACTGTCAAAAAAGAAAATAATAAAAATACTTTTTTTTATTACTCTTTTATTTATTGTTTGGGTCATTATAAAAACAAAATTCAGTGCTATGTATTATTTGTATATAAATAATTTATATATACTTATAGCAGCAACTCTATCTAGCATTATAGCAGTTTTTACGTTTCTCTATGACGGGAAGAATAATACAAAAAAACACAGAAAGGTTATATGCGGTGCTTCATTGTTTTTGTTGTCTTTTTTTTATGTTTGTTTCCCTTTTTATCTTGTTAGCATGAAAATACCAGAAATGACAGGCAAAGAAGTTTTTCATCTAATAGATGTGTGTAAGGTGAGTTGCGACGCTTTAAGAAATTTAACACGTTTAAATTATTTGCCTATTGGACAACCAGTAGATAAATATCATATTACCGGTAATAGTTCTTTTTTTGATGCAACTATATGCTATGCGAAAGGTGATGTATATTATGCGTTAGCTTTGCAAAAATATAAGGAAGCCACAACAGAACTAAGCAAAAAATATCCGTTAGGTGAAGAAACTAAAAATGATAAAGACTATTGTGAGTACTTTTTTTACAAAGCATCTATAGAATTAAATTCTGGATTTGTCTACATTAGAAGCAACAATCAAAAAGAAGCAATAAAAGCGCTTAAAGATTCGATAAATAGCACAACTAAAGTTGCAAATAAATATAATTCTTTATCACTAAAGCAAAAAGAGTATATAACAAGTAAAAATGACAAAATCAAAGAGAGTTTTAAGGGTTTTTCATGGGCGTATTTTAATTTAGGATTATTATGTTTTGATAGTGTTATTCAAGGAATAGAATTACCAGATGATGCTAAACGAGCAAATGAAGAATCGATAACAGGGGAAGATGTTCTTTGGCAGGCAGTACGTTATTGGGGGGATAAGGACGATTTACCTTACTATTGTTTGCTTTATGGGTATAGTAAGCAACTTGATGACGTTAAAGATGAGAATAAAGCAACAGATATAGAAAGTAAAATAAAAAAATTAACTATAATTGCCAAGGAAAAACTTGATAAGAAGACATATGAATGTTTTTTAAAAAAAGCTGAAATGGTATATCCAGAAATAGAGGACGATTCTACTTTAAAGTAATTAAACATTGCGATTGAAGGAAATCCTGAGTATTTTTGAAGGCGGTTCGCAGATTCACTAAATAGCTATGAGAATGGAGATATAGATTGAAATCCAAAATTGGAATTGTTGTCTTTATATTAATCCTTGCTGTAATCGGTGGGGGTTTTTGTTTTGCTGGGGAATTTTATCCGGCCAGCGTGAGTGATATATCCGATCGGGATTATGAACAGGCCGTTATTGAATTGATTGATAATGCCA